>SBEK01000033.1 GCA_009668925.1 Deltaproteobacteria bacterium | reverse complement strand
CAGGCTGTTGAAAAAGGCTCATCTGCGGCGTTACGCTTCGGCTCTCGCTGCTCACTTACCGATAATGTACGCTCCGCTGCTCGATCCTCGCGATGCCTTGCAGCTGAACCTTTTGTTTCGCCCTCGGGCGAAACCGGCAGGGAAGCGACTTTGGAAATGATGCGCGTTCCCTGCGGGAATGCGCCCCGGAGGAACAGCTGCAAAACAGGGGTTCTTCAACCCCTGTTAAAAAGGAAAAGCGCCCGCAGCCGAATACGGTCATGCGGGCGTCTTTCAAACCGGAATCTTTCCGTCCGGAAAATGTCCCAACGCCGTTAATCGATATTCATGAAGACGATCTGCGTGCTTCCCTTGGTGATTTTCTTGAGCTTGTCCGCTTCCTTCTGCGATTTCGTCCACCACGCATACAGGTAAGGCTGCGTAAATTTGCCGTGTTTCATGGTTTGTACAACCGCCATGCACAGCATTCGTCCATTGGGCGTCATGGCGTGAAATTCCATGGGATAGCGGTCGCCCAGCATTGGAAACACCCGCGGAAACGCTCCGCGAATTGCATAAACATTATCCGCCGTACCCGCTTCGGCAATGGCCAGCGCCAGCGCGTGCGTGGACGTATAATTGATGATGCTTTCCCAGGTGACGCTTCTTTTGTAAAGGTCTTTATACTTCTCAATGAACTGAGCCGACGCCGGATAAGGCACGTCCGTCACTTTCGCGGTCCCGATACATCCTTCCAGGCCCAGCGGTTTTTGCATCACCTGCTGAATGGCGTCCAGCTTGGCCTGGTCAATCAACACAAAGCCGCCTTCAAATCCTTTGGCGCGCGCCTGTTCAATGATCATGGCCGTCGTGGCCGAAGGGCCGCCGATCAGCAGAAAGTCGGGATGGGTGGCCAGCGCTTCAGAAAGCGGCACGGTAAAATCCGTCCGGGTATAGTAGTTGGCCGGCTTGTCCGCCGTGATGACACCGCCCTTTTTCACCCATGTGTCGCCAAATACTTTGCGCCAGGCTTCCCCATAAGCGCCGGCGGTAACCACCATGGCACACTTGCGCCAGCCCTTTTCCCAGGCGAGCTGAGCTTCAATTTTCGTGTAAATCGTAAACGGCATCGTCAACGTCACGGTCAGCTTATTCCCCATTTCGGCGACTTGCGGCACGCTGGTGTAAGCCATGACCAGAAATTCATTTTTCTTTTCCGTGTTCATTTTCATGAGCGCGGTCAGATTGCCGAAGACGGGATTAAAAATGGCGATGGCCTTGTGTTCTTTGCGCAGTTTCTGCGCATTCGCCACGGTGAGTTCGGGATTAATCTTGTCGTCCATCTTCTCGAACCGGAAGGTGTACTTCTTGCCCTTCACGATAATGCCGCCTTTGGAATTGATTTCGTTTACGGCCATATCGATGCCGTTTACGCAATCCTGTCCGTATTCCGCGGCGGGACCGGAGAGCGGCCCGGTGTAACCGATCACGATGTCCTCCGCTCCGGCGACCGCCGCCCACATTACTGCTAAAATGATGGCTGTAAGAAAGGCAAAGCTGAAACGTTTTTTCATACGTCTTCCCCCTTTATTCTGATGAACTTCACGCGGCGTAAAATACGCAAGCAAATTAACAAAATTTCCACCCATTTGCAAGAAATCAAAAATGTCGACCGCCGCCCGTCACCGGTTTTTCAAGGCTTTTAACGGTCTGTCGAACCCGGTCATTGACAATGCCTTCCGTTCTGATAAAAAGTAAAACAACTATGGCCCGTTGTTTTGGAAAGGGAAGGCAAAATGAAGCTGGTGACCAGTCAGCTGGTGAATGAGTTGGTGGATAAGGCCCGCATGACCGATCGGCTGAGAACCAATTACAATATCCATGAATCCCCGTCCGACCCCGTGCAGCGATTATTCATCGCCGCCTGCCGGTCGTCCTATTTCCGCCCGCACCGGCATCCGGGCAAAAGCGAGTTTGCCTTGATCATCCGCGGTCTGTTTGATGTGCTGCTGTTTGACAACGACGGCGCCCTCACCGAACGGATCGCCGCCGGGCCGGAAACAGACGTCCTCGCCCTGGAAATCCCGGCGGATATTTATCACACCTGGATCCCCGCGGCCGAGCAATCCGTGTTCTTTGAAGTCAAACAGGGGCCTTACGACGCGGCGACCTCGCTTGATTTCGCGCCGTGGTCGCCCCCGGAGGGATCGGCCAGCGTAAAAGATTTTCAGGCAAAGCTTGCCGCCCTGAACGTCGGCGACCGGATTCAATTTTAAAAGCGTCCTTACGCCCGCATGTGCGGGCGTAAGGACTTAAGCGGGCATCAGGCCTGCGGCTTCAGCATCTCTCGATTTCTTTAAGGACGGACATTTCCGGCCGGCCACCGACAAAAGCGGCGCTCGCCTTAAAAAATTCCTTGAAATAGGGCGTGGAGGAATGATGATCCAGGGCGGCTTTATCCTTGTATTGTTCAACCACCACCAGCACGTTGGGATTGGCCGTATCGCGGTTAAGGCAATACAGAACGGTGCCCTCTTCCCCGGCCACATTGGACATCAGGCCTTTAAAAGCCGCTACGGCTTCGTCCATTTTTCCTTCTTTAATAGGCAGTTTGGCTATGACAGTAATCATTTTGGCTCCTCCTTTATGTTTATATGATCTTTAAAGTTCATGGTTTCATAACACAGGAGCGGCAAGTCAGGCAAGACGTCCGCATACTTTGCGCACTTGAATTTCGTATCCGATTGACGCATCCGCAAGATATCTCAATCGATTCCGGGACTCCATTTATTTCTTTGACATATGAAAACGATTTCCATATACTCCACCGCCTTGCGCTAAATCTCAAAGCGCGGACAAGAAGGGGGTTTTTCGTAAAAGCATGATTTATCTGCATGGTGTCGGGCACTTTCATCCCGAAAATGTAATCAGCAACAAGTTCCTGGAAGAATTGAATATCGGTACGACGGAGGAATGGATTATGGAGCGCGTCGGCATTGAGACGCGACGAACCATTCTGCCTCTGGATTATATCCGCGAAACCAAAAACGCGCGGCCCTGGGAAACGGACGGGGTCCGCCTCTATTCCAACGCCCAGATGGGCGCGGCCGCCGCCCGGATGGCCGCAAACCGCGCGGGCATTGCCGTGGAGGACATCGGGATGGTTATTTCCGGAAGTTCTCTGCCGCAGTATCTCACGCCTCCCGAAGCGTCAACCGTCGCCGGCACGCTGGGGATTGATGTTCCCTGTTATGACATCAATGCGGCCTGCGCCACCTTTGGCGCCCAGATGCGGAACATCGATTCCGTCAAACTGGAGACAATGCCGCCGTATATCCTGGTCACGAACATCGAGTGCCCGACGCCCAGCACGGACTACGCGGACCGACGGTCGGCCGTTCTCTTCGGCGATTGCGCCTCCGCTACAATCCTGTCGCTGACCGTCCCCTCCAATAAGATTTTTACTGGCTGCGAATTCACATCCAAACCGACGATGTGGGACAAGGCGGTGGTTCCCCGCTGGAGCTATTTTACACAGGACGGCAACGCCGTTCAGGGATTCGCGATCCGCAAAACGACGGACAGCCTGAAGAGCCTTCAGGCCCTGTTTCCTCATGTCGACCGCGAACATTTTTACTTTGCCGGACATCAGGCCAACCTCGGCGTTCTCCGGACGGCCTGCGAGCGCGCGGGGATTGCGCCGGAAAAGCACTGGCACAACGTCGAGTTTTACGGCAATGTCGGCTCCGCCAGCGTGCCCACAATCTTGAGCCAGCACTGGGACGAGCTCAAACCGGGGGATCATGTCGCCATCGCCATTGTCGGGGCGGGACTGGCCTGGGCGCAGATGATGCTGACCATCACCTAGCCGCCGGAAGCAGCCTGCGCCGCCTGTTTGCCAAGCAGGGATCCCAGACGCTTCTTTCCTCATGTTAACGGATCATCATTTTCTTCCAGAAACGCCGGTCTCAAAAAACCGGCGGCAAAAGCGGCTCTTGATCTTTATCGATGCAAGTATTAGCGTATGGATAAACGGATCAGATCATCGGTCTTTTCAAAGAGTATTGACGGAGGATAGGATTATGCAGACAGATCGCGGGGGAAAGGCTTCAGAACCTTACGCTTTCGGGGGGCAAAATACCGGGAAGGAAACGCTCATCAAATTCAGGCAGATTCTGGTGATTGCGGGGATGCTGGCCGTGACGACGGTGGTCAATATCTTTCTCGAACACATCATCCAGCCGTCATCTCTGGTTTTTGTGTATCTCGTACCCGCCATCGCGGCCGTGATTTACTTTGGAACCTGGGCGGCGGTTTTGTCCTTTACCGCCGGTTTCCTCATCTTCAACTTCGGTTTCGTCGAACCTTATTATACATTGCATATTTCCAATCCTCAGGACATCTACAATGTCGTCGTCTACTTCGGCATTGCCGGCCTGATCACCTACCTCATTAATATTGTCCGCCGCCAGAATATCTTTCTCGCCGACAGACTGGACCGGGTTTCCCTGATCGAAGAGATGACGAGAGAATATCTCCTTTTGACCCCGATCGAAGAAACTTCGTTGGACGGGGGCCTCGCGCAGACGCTGCGGGCCAGGGTATTTGCCCAACTGGGGCAGCTTGCCGTAAAATACATCAAGACGAGCCTGGGTGCACCGGCCCTGGTTTTCTTCCGGGAAGACGACGGCCGTCTCAAGCTCTGGGCAAAAAACGGCCTCGACCAGGAAATGACGGAAAAAGAAAATGAAGCCGCATCCTGGACGCTGACCAATGGCGATGTTTCCGGGGCGGGAACCCTGACCCAAACGGATACGCCTTATTATTTCATTCCGCTTACGTCTCTGGAAGGCGTGATCGGCGTCATCGGGGTTTTATACAATTCCAAAAATCTCTTCCCGGAGCAGCACCGTCTCCTGGGAACGATCGCCAATCTGACCACCCTCGTCGCCTGCGGATGGATGCGGCTGAAATTCCGGAAGGACGGCCGACCGGCCTAAAAACCAGACCCCTCGCAGCACCCGCGGAGAATTAAGACTCGTCCCGCGTAAGCGGGACTAAAGTTCGATCTGCGTGCCGAGCTCAACAACGCGGTTGGGCGGGATGCCGAAATAGACCGTCGGATTCCCCGCATTCCTCGCCATAAACGCAAAAATCGCCTTGCGCCAGCGCATCATTTTCGATCGCCCTCCCGTGAGAAGCGTTTCCCGGCCGAGATAGAACGTCGTGGTCATCGGTTCCGTGATAAGCCCAAGGCAGGAGGCGTCGCGCATCAGATTCGGCACATTGGGCGTTTGCATATAACCATACTGCGCGATGAGGCGATAAAAGCCTTGTCCCAGCCCGTCGAGTTTGATTTGTTCTTCCGGCGGCACCGTCGGCGAGTCCGTCGATCGGATGGAGAGCAGCACGACCTGCTCATGCAGAATGTGATTGTGTTTGACGTGATGCAGGAGGCTGGGAGGCGTCCCGTCGGCGGCCAGCGTCATGAAGACGGCCGTTCCGGGGACTCTCGTCATTTTTTTTCTGGAGATTTCGGCAATAAAGTCGGCGATGGGAAATCTTCCACCGGCCAGCCTGAGGGATAGCTCGGCGCGGCCTTTTCGCCAGGTCGTCATCGCCACCGCCACGACGGCGGCGACGGCCAGCGGAAACCATCCGCCGTCGGCAATCTTGAAGAGGTTGCCGCTGATGAAGGCAATATCAACCAGGACAAAGATTCCGACAAGCCCTGCAGCCTTCCCCAAGGGCCATCCCCAGTTGTGGGTGAGCACCAGGAAGTAAAGGAGAGAGGTGATGATCATGGTCCCGGTCACGGCAATACCATAGGCGCCGGCCAAACCAGTCGACTCCTTGAACCCGATCACGACGCCGAGACAGGCGATCATCAGCGCATAGTTGACAAACGGAATGTAGATCTGACCCTGCATGTCGCTCGACGTATGGACGATATGCATCCGCGGACAGAGCCCCAGCTGCACGGCCTGCTGCGTGAGCGAAAAAGCGCCGGAGATCAAAGCCTGCGAGGCAATGACGGTCGCGGCGGTGGCCAGAGCAACCATCGGATAGAGGAGAAGGCCGGGGACCAGCCCATAGAAGGGATTGGTGTTCATTTGCGGGTTCCCCAGAAGCAGCGCGCCCTGACCGAAGTAGTTGCAAAGCAACGCCGGACAGGCAAAGCCGAGCCAGGAGATGCGGATCGCTTTCCTGCCGAAATGCCCGAGATCGGCGTAAAGGGCTTCGCAGCCCGTGATGCACAGAACCACCGAGCCCAAAACGATGATGCCGTGGATGTGGTTGCGCGCAAAAAAATCAATCGCGTAAAAAGGGTTGACGGCCAGCAAAATGCCCGGCTCGCTTACAATCTGGCGCAGCCCGAAACCCGTAATCGCCAGAAACCACGCCACCATGATCGGGCCGAACAATCGGCCGATATGCCCCGTACCCCGCTGCTGCAATAAAAAGAGCAAAACGAGGATAATGCACGTCAGCGGCATCACAAAAGGCTTGGCCGCCCCGGTGGCGACTTCCAGACCTTCGACGGCCGAAAGGACCGAGATGGCCGGCGTGATGATTCCGTCGCCGTACAGGAGCCCCGCGCCGAGGATGCCGGCGAACATCAGCGCGGCTTTGAAGCCCGGAGAGATTGTTTTTCCGGAAGCGGTGAGCAGGCCGAGCAGAGCAAAGATACCGCCCTCTCCGCGATTGTCGGCGCGCAGAATGAAAGTAACATACTTGATGCTGACCACGATCATCAGCGACCAGAAGACCAGGGACAAAACCCCGAAGATATTGGCCGGGTCGGGAGTGATGGCGTGCTGTCCGTGAAAGCATTCCTTGATGGCGTAAAGCGGGCTGGTGCCGACATCGCCGAAAACGATGCCGATCGATCCCAGGGCCAGGGTCAGATGCTTCTTGTCGACGAACGGCGGGCGTGACGGTTCGCAAGACGGTGTGTCCGGATCACGAGCGTTTCCGGATGCCAAAGACATAGAAACCTCCAAAACAATTTTAGGGGAGGATCAGCCTCCGGATCATTCCGGCCAGGTTCCCCTCATCGATGTCGGCGAAGTTAGCTGACGGGCTCGGGCCGAATGAGGTTACCCTACGCGTGATTGCGATACGCCCCAAAAAAGTGGTTCCTCCGCTCCCGGTGACCGGGATTAGACATTGGTGAGGTGAGTTAGTTCATCTTCAGAAGATTGTCAATAGTCCTTTTTCAGTCATTTCAGGACCAAAATAAGTGATTCAAACCGGCCAGTCGGGGACGTTCTTTTTCGTCCCGAACCATTTCATCGTGACATAGAACATATCCGGATGACTGAGCGCCGTTTTGAGGCGGGCGATCCTGCCGGGGGCCGTAACACCGCGCAGAAGTTTGTCGTATTGATCAAAGGAGAGCGTTTTCATTTTGCGCATCGTGACCTTTTCCAGCGCCTCTTTCTCCTTCAGGTAGTCCGCAAGCTTTTCAGCATAGCCCGCGACGCCGCTTTGTCCTCGGGCGATGGCCTCGACCGCGAGAACGCCGCTTAGGCAGGCCATATCAATCCCGCCCCCGTGGAGCGGCGAGGTGAGGCCCGCGGCGTCACCGACGAGCAGCGTATTTTGGTAAACAAGGCAAGGAAGCATCCGGCCCGCGGCAATGCCGCTGCCCCGCGCCAGAACGCGCGCTCCCGTCAATCCTTCTTTCTGCAGCACCTCCGCCAGCAATTTTTTTAAATCCAGTTGGTTCCGAGCCAGTGTCTTCTTCACCGTGCAGACGACGCCGACGTTCGCAAGGCAGGCATCCTTGGGGAAAATCCAGTAGTAGGCGGGCTGAAATTCCGCGGGCACATGATCAAAAAAAGCAAAGGTGATGCGCGGCATCAGCGCACTGAAGTCGTGGGCCAGCACCACCTGGTGCGCCAGCATATAGTCCTGCAGATATTTGTCGGCAAAGCCATAGAGGCGGGATGTGATGGAAGGCGCGCCGCTCGCATCCAGCACCCAGTCGTACTCTTTCTGCAGGTGTTGAAGGCGCGCCCGGGTCACGCGGAAATTCTCCCGGATCACGGCGCCGCGCTCCCGGGCCTTTGCCGCGAGGCCCTGCTGCCACGTTTTACGGTCGAGCATCCACAGGGGGCGGTGTCGGGAAAGCGCGAAAAGATAAGGATGACGCCCCTGCAGAACAACGTCCTCGACCGGGCGGAGCAATCCCCGGCCCGGCTTGGGCATAATGTTGAGCGAATCGAAAATGCATTCGCCGCAGACAATGCCCTCTCCGACGTTTCTCTTTTCAAAAAGATCAACCCCGATACCCTGGCGCCGGGCGGCCAGCGCCGCATAAAGTCCGCCGGGTCCGGCTCCGATGACGGCAATCTTCATCACGCTGTTTTCGGCTTTCTGAATTTTTTGGACAGGTGGCCAAGCGCCATGAGCGGATGCGACCTGAGCATGCGCGGACCCGCGTAGCGCATCACCTGTTGAATCTGCCCCCTGCGCTCGGGCTTATAGCAGTGCACCGGACAATTGGCGCAGGTCGGCTTGTCCCCGGCAAACGGACACTTGCGAAGCCTGGCCTGGGCATAGGCCAGAAGTTCCCGGCACGCGGGGCACAACTCGGGCGTTTCCGTCTGATGAACCCCCCGGCAGTACAGACCGATCATCGCGCTGATCGTTTTATATTCTTTTTGCAGGGATTTATCAGACAGCACCTTTTTCTCCTTCGATAACTGCATCGGCGCGCCTAGCTTCCTCGACAAACCGCCGGACTTTTTTCATATCCTTTTTAAACCGGACGGGCCGGCCGTTTTTATCGACGGCGTTGGTTTTCGTGCAGCTGTCGACGCCCGCCGGCCGCAGTTTGACCACCGCGTCAAATACATTTTCTTCGGAAAGACCGCCCGCCAGAATGACCGGAATGGGGCTCTTTTCAATCACGGCTTTGGCCAGCGTCCAGTCGCAGACCGAGCCCGTAATCCCCACATAACCCGCCACCGGCTGCACGACGGAACTTCCCGGCCGGCCGATCAGCGTGTCGATAAGGAAGTAGTCGGAAAACGGTGCGAAAAGTGCGGCGAAATGAAGGATGTTTGCGAGAATCTCGCCCCCGTCAGGCAGGCCGGGCTCGGGGATGGAAAGCGAACGCATGATTTCGATTTGCGGAAACCGGTCTCTTACGTCCACCTGCAAAGAGGTGAGCGCGTCGTATTCGCGAACGACGGCGGCCTGATCCCCCGGGAAAGGCGAAAGCGCTTCACAAAAATGAACAAAGTCCGGCTGGTAATAATCAATCGCCTGGAATATTTTTACCGGGTCCCTCATAATCGGAATGAGCCCGCTTTTGGCGCCGGAGAGCCTCACCGCCCGCACCGTCCTGAGAATCGCTGCGTTTTTCCATTTGCCGGAGTCGGCAAGCACGCTCCCTACGTGATCCACCCCCAAACCGACTACGGCTTCGGCCTCCTGCGGTTTTTGCACTTCATAAATCTGGATGATGGTTTTTCGCATGGAAAACTCATATCATGCGGTGAGGCTCCGATCAAGACTTTGCCCTCCTGTTTTTTCCGGCTTAGCGGCCCCGCCAAAAAAGCGGCTTGCTTTTATCCGCGATTCACTCAATAATCGGCGCCATCAGATCAGCACACAGGGGGAGATATACTCATGACCGTTATGCAACAGATCGAAGAACTTTACAATGAAAGGGGCCGGCGCGCCAGGGAACTGCGCGCCGGGGGGAAGAAGATCATCGGCTACTTCTGCTGCTTTGTGCCCGACGAGATCATCACCGCGCTCGACATGGTTCCCTACCGCATCCAGGGCAGCCAGAGCGATCCCATCGACGAAGCCGACGCGCTTCTGGAGCCGATGGCCTGCCCGTTTGCGCGGAGCTGCTTCAATATGGCGCTCAAGGGCGAATACGATTTCCTGGACGGCTTCGTCGCGCCGCACAGCTGCGACACCATCGAGCGGATGTATCACATCTGGCACAGCAACAAGCCCGCGCCGTTTAATCACATGATCAACGTGCCGCACATGATGGGGCCGTCGTCCTCCGAATTCTACAAAAATGAGCTCAAGTATTTCATTCATCGCCTGGAGGAATTTGCCGGCCGGAAACTGGAGACGGCAAAGCTGGCGGACGCCGTGAAGCTTTACAATCGCCGCCGCGCCCTGCTTCGGGAACTCTATGATCTGCGCAAGCCCAATCCGCCGCGCGTGACCGGAACGGAGATCACGAAGGTTCTGGTCGCGGGCATGGGCCTCCCGGGAGCGGAGCATATCGGACTTGTGCAGGCATTCCTTGATGAAGTCAAACGGCGCCCCGCCGCGAAACCGGACGACCGGCCGCGCATTTTTTTGTGGGGCAACGAAATTGACGATGCGGCATTCATCACGCTGGTCGAGGAAAGCGGCGCGCATGTGGTCATGGATGATCTGTGCACGGGAACGCGTTTTTTCTGGGACGATACCCCCGAAACCGCCGATCCGCTCGACGGACTGACCCAGCGCTATATCGGCACGCACTGCCCGCGCAGCCTTTCACCCCAGGCCGGCGACCGCAAGCAAGACCTGCAAAACCGCTTCGGCTACATCCGGCAGTTTATCGCCGACTGGAAGGCCGGCGCAGCGATTTTTTATATCGTCCGCTACTGCGACACCTGTGAGCTCGAAGGTCCGGATCTGCGCGAATACCTGACGGACCTGAAGCTGCCGGTGCTGATGATCGAGGATGACTATTCGACGTCGACGATCGGACAGCTGAGAACGAGAATTCAGGCGTTCCTGGAAATGATTTCGTAGCAGTCTGTTGAAAATCGCCCGTCTGCTGCGTTTCCCTCGCTCCTCGTTGTTGCGGCGTACCGAAAAGTACGCCTCACGCCTCAGAGCTCGGGGGCCTTGCACCCGGACGATTTTGAACAGCCTTAAGAGTATTGGGTTATTTTTTTGTCGTAACCTTTAACATATAAATAGAGAGGGATTATGGAACAGACCGAGCAAGTCAAAACCACTGCCGTGAAGGGGACGGACACGGCGCGAGAAGTGCGCGGATTGGTGAAGAACATTTACCGAAGCGCCCATGAGGCCAGAGACAAGGGACAGAAAGTCGCCTACATGATGGTCGCCTCGCAGTACGATGAAATTCTGCGGGCGATGGATGTCGTGCCGCTGCCCACCGAAAACTACGCCGGCCTTTGCGCCGCCAAACGCGATATGGATCGCTTCCTTCTGAAGGCCGAAGCGGACGGCTATTCGCAGGTGCTGTGCAGCTATGCGCGCATCGGCCTCGGGTTCGACAGCCTGCGCAAAGAACTGGGGCATATTCCCGAGGGCAGCCCCGACGGCGGCATGCCCGTCCCGGACATGATGCTGGGAAGCTCTGCGGTATGCGATCCGCGATTCAAGTGGTATCAGGCCACCAGCCGCTACCTGGAGGTCCCGACCTTCGGCATGGACGTGGTCGCCCCGCCTCCGCAGGATGATTTGAACGCCGTCCGCGACTATTACATCAAATACCAGCGCGATCAGCTCAGGGGCTTGATCGAATTTCTGGAGAAGCAGACCGGCAAAAAAATGGACCCCGAACGCCTCTGGGAGGCGATCCGTCTGGGCGACCGCGCCTGGCAGCTCTGGTACGACATCGACCGGCTGCGCGTCGCCGTCCCCTGCCCCATGCCTTCACAGGACCATTTCAGCATCATGGTCGCCGGCCATTATTACAGCGGCACGCAGGTGGCCGTGGATTTCTACCAAAAGCTGTACGACGAAGTGAAGTACAAGGTCGACCACAAAATCGGCGTGATCCCCGATGAAAAATACCGCATCCTGTACGGCGGGGGACTGCCGCCCTGGCACACGCTGTGGATCTTCAACTACTTTGAAAGCTTCGGCGCGGTGTTTGTCATTGAAAACGTTTACCGCGGCTACGATCCCGTCGAGGTTCCGGCGCACGTGAAGGACCCGGTGGACTTCCTGGCCTGGCGGGCGTTTCTGCGCTTCACGAAATATCACGACAAGGCCCGCGCCCGCAGCGGGAATCCTATCGTCGAGAAGCTGCTGGGCATGATCAACGACTACAAGATCGACGGCGTCGTTTTCCACGCCTGCCGCTCCTGCCGCGCCACGACGGTCGGCCAGATTCACATGAAAAACGAACTTGGCAAATATTCGGACCTGCCGATGATGCAGCTCGTTTCCGACATGGTGGATCTGCGGGATTATTCCGAAGCTCAGTGGAAAGCGCAGATTGGGGCCTTTCTGGAAGCGCTTCAAGGAAGAGGGAAGTAGTGGATGGTGGATGGTCCCATTCACTATTCACTATTCACTATACACCATTCACTATACACCACTCACACACCACAGGTGATTTATGCCGTTTGCCGGAATTGATATCGGGTCCACGATGACGAAAGTGGTGATTGTGGATGAAAAAGAAAAAATGCTGGCTTCGCACATCGGGCCGACCGGCGCGGAGCACCGGCACCTGGCGCTTAAGGTCACCGAGGATACCCTCGTGAAGGCGGGCGTCGATTTTGCAAGCCTCGACTTCATTGTTGCAACCGGCTACGGCCGCATCAACGTTCCTTTCGCCGACAAGCAGATCACCGAAATCACCTGCCACGCCCGGGGCATCCGCGCCCTCTTCCCCTCCGCCAAAATCATTATCGACATCGGCGGCCAGGATTCCAAGGGGATCAAGCTCGACGCCGCCGGCAAAGTCGCCAACTTCGTGATGAACGATAAATGCGCAGCGGGAACAGGGCGTTTCCTGGAAGTCATCGCCGAGACGCTCGGCATCAATCTCGTGGACATGGGCGAGATTTCGCAGAAAGCCAGCGGCTTTGTCCAGATTTCCAACATGTGCACGGTTTTTGCCGAACACGAAGTGACCTCGCGCCTGGCCGAGGGCGCCGGCGTTGCGGAGATCGTGGCCGGCCTGCACGAGGCCATCGCCGCACGCGTCGTCAATATGACGCGCCACCTGGGCATCGAGAAAGATGTGGTGGTGACGGGCGGCGGCGCCAAAAACATCGGGCTTGTGAAAGCCATCGCGGGCAAGGTCGGATTTCCGGTGCTTACCCCGCCGGAGCCTTTTATTACCGGTGCGCTGGGCGCGGCGCTGGTCGGAAAAGATTTTTACGACCGGGGCGTAAGGCCGGTCAAAGAGAGAAGAAAAGAGGACGTCACCTTTTTTGCTTAGGCCAAATCGGTTGCTCCTCTCTGGGGCAGGTGCGTCCCTATCTCCGCTGGCGAGGGCATCACCAGCATTTACGAGATAAACTCCGTGATAGGAATGGTTGTCCCCCTCTCGCGTGACCTCGTGTGACCTTAAGGTCATTAGGTTAGGAGGGGGATTGAGGGGGAGGTTGTCCAGAACAAGATTTATTCGCATACCGTCCATAATGCAGGATGAAGGTATTAAAACAGAGCGAGATAACTTGTGCCGGTACAATAAAACTCTACAACCTTTTGCCAGCAAACTTCGCAAAGAAATGACAAAAGCCGAAGCTTGCTTATGGAAGTATGTCTTGCGCGCAGGGCAAATGAAAGGTTATCCATTCAGAAGGCAAAGGCCTGTATTGAATTACATAGCCGATTTCATGTGCAAAGAACTGCGTTTGATCATTGAGGTGGATGGCATTACCCATGATGACAAATTTGAAGAGGACAAAAGAAGAACAAATGAATTGAATCAGGCGGGCTTTTGGGTCGCCCGTTTCACGGATAACGAAGTGCTTACGAACATTCAGGGTGTGGCAAAACAAATAGAAAAGGTCATTCGGCAAATATCACCACCCCCCTGCCCCCCGTCAGCGGGGGACAAATCGGAGCTTTAATGAGCAATTCAAACAGATATTATGCCGGGCTCGACATGGGCTCCGTCTCCATCAAAGCGGTTTTGACAAGCCGCGGAGAAATCGCGGCGTCGAGCCTGATCGCTTCCGGCGGCAACTACAAAAATGGTGCCAAGAAAGTCATGGATGACGTCCTCGCCCATGCCGGCATCTCGTTTGAACAACTCTCCGGCCTCGTGGTCACCGGACTCGGCGCCGAAAGTACGCCCTTCCCGGCCCGGCAGGTTTCCGACATTTCCTGCCAGGCGAAAGGATGCCACCGGATCTTCCCGTCCGCCCGGATGATCATCGACATCGGGGGGCAGTTCACCAAGGCGGCAAAAATCACGCCGGAAGGACGCATCGCCGATTTTCTGATGAGCGAAAAATGCGCCACCGGGTCCGGGCGTTTCCTGCAGGTCATTTCCCGCATCCTGCACGTTCCGCTCGATGAAATCGGACCGCTTTCGCTGCAGTCGGAAAACCCCGTCGAATTTTCCACCAACTGCGCCGTGTTTGCCGAGTCGGAAACCATCTCCCGCATTGCCGAAGGAGCCAAGCCGGCGGACATTCTGGCCGGGGTCCACCGGGCCATGGCCGCCAAGGTAAGCATGCTGGTTAAACGACTAAAGCTCACGCCGGATGTCGTGCTCGCGGGCGGCGGCGGAGAGGACGCCGGCCTCGTAGAGGCCGTAGGCGACGCGCTTGGCACAAAAATCCTGGTGCCGGATCACCCCAGGCTGACCGCCGCCTTTGGCGCCGCCTGCCTGGCTTCGGAAAATCAAACCTGAAATTTTGAGGAGGCGATCATGAAGGACGGCGAGGCGAATGCCCCAAAACCCTCTATACTTACGACAGGCGGCTGGCGAGCCCATTATGTCCTGATCGTCTGCACGCTCCTGTACATCATCAACTATATGGACCGGCAGGTCTTCTCCGTCATCCTGCAGCCGATGAAGATCGATCTGGGATTGACGGACGCGCAGTGCGGCCTGGCCTCCACCGTCCTGATCTTCGGCATGGCGTTTTTCTCCTTTCCCATCGCCTATCTGATCGACCGCTGGAGCCGGCGGAAGGCGATTGCCCTGATGGCCGTCCTCTGGAGTATGGCGACCTTTGCCACGGGGCTGGCCCGACATTTCACCGGCGTTTTGATTCCCCGCTTCTTTGTCGGCCTTGGGGAGGCCGGGTTCGTCCCCGGTGGCACGGCCATGATCAGCGCGTCCTATTCCAGGGAGCGGCGCGGCTGGGCCATGGGCATTTTTCATATCGCCATTCCCCTGGGCGCGGCGGCCGGCGTCATTCTAGGGGGAATCCTCTCCGTGAAATACGGCTGGCGAACGCCCTTTCTTTTCTTCGCGATCCCCGGTGTGATCCTGGGTATTATGGCTTTCTTCATGACCGATTACAAAACCGCGGAACGTCCCGATACCGCGGGCGGCATCAAGGGATTCTTCACCGCGCTCGTCGACGTCTTGCAGCTGCCGACCATGCGCTGGTTTTATCCGGGGCTGGGCATCGCGGTCTTCATGACATCCTCGTTTCTGGTCTGGCTGCCGAGCCTGATGATGCGCATGCTGCACATCACCGAGGGGACAGCCGGATTGATTACCGGCGGCATCGGCTTGACCGCAATCCTCGGCGCGCCGCTGGGCGGATTTCTCGCCGATTTCTGGCAGAAAAAAAATCCCCGCGGACGGATGTATATCCCGGTGGTGGCTTATATCGTCGGCGGTTCGATGCTGATCGGGGCCGTGCTCCTCGAGTTCAGCTATCTGGGCATTGCGCTGGCCGCCGTATTCGGAATCGCTTCGGCCATGGCGATGCCGGCGATTGCCGCCATCTCGCAGGACGTCGTACCGGTGGCCCATAAGGGGCTTTCCATGGGGCTGGCCATTTTCGCGCAATACATGCTGGGCGGCGCCTGGGGGCCCTACATTGTCGGATTTGTCTCCGACCGCTTGGGCGGCGGCGCCTCCGGACTGGGCATGGCTTTCATGCTTTGCGGACTCTTCGGCATCGCGGCGGGCATCCTCTTCCTGATCGCGTCGCGCACGTATCCCGAAGACTTACAGAAAGTAAAGCACGAGACGATTCTGGCTGAGTAAACGTGAGGGGCAAACTCGCCACCCGCATAACCTAAAGGTCACGAGGGGTGGGCGCGCACGTATCCCGAAGATTTACAGAAAGTAAAATACGGAAACCATTCTCGCGGAGATGTAGGGAACGGTCGCGACCGTTCCCTACTAGACGAGTTGCCGACAAAGGAAATATAGAAAATCTTTTATGTGGTCTATTTGTTATCGAAACGGGGCAAACTCGCCACCCGCAGGGTGATTGCCCCCTTCTTTCTGAAATTCCCGGGATAAATAATTTAAGCACCTAGTAGCATTTGTGAATCAATCATGATATTTCAGGGCAGATCAACCTGAAGCTGCGGATTGGTCGTGCACGAAGGGATCACATGCCATCATTTGAAGATTTGTCGAAAGAGCGGCTCATCAATGACCTGATAAAACTGCGGAGGCGCATTGATGAACTGGAACGGATAAACGAGCAAAAGGAAAAATATGAGGCCGAACTCGCCGAGACGAAAGCGATGTTCGAGGGTCTTTTTCAATTTGCACCTGATGCCATTCTCGTTGTCGACAGCCAGGGCATCATCATCCAGGTGAATCAGGAGGCCGAGCGCTTATTCGGCTATGCAGGGGAAGAGTTGATCGGTCTGGAGCACGATATCGTCGTGCCCGATCGTTTCCGCAAGGATCACCTGGAAGATCGCCGGCAATATATGGCTGCGCCTCACGTGCGGCGGATGGGCACGGGATTGGAACTGTGCGGCAGACGGAAAGATGGAACCGAATTTCCCGTCGACATATCCCTCGGACCGCTGCACGCGTCGGCCGAGATCGTCACCCTCGCCGTTGTCCGCGATATCAGCGAGCGCAGGCGGATGGAGGAGGATCTGGAAAAGCATCGCCTGCATCTTGAAGAAATGGTTAAGAAGCGGACGGCGGAGCTTGAAATAAAAGGCCAATCCCTTCAGGAACTCAACATTGCGCTTAAGGTTCTTCTGCAGCAGCGGGAAGAAGACAAGAAGATCATGGAAGAGCGATTCGTCACCAACATAAAGAATCTGGTACTCCCCTATGTTGAGCAAATGAAGAAAAAAATTCCGGATGCCGGGCAGCGATCCTATCTTGAGATCATCGAAGCGCATCTGAATGAAATCACGACGCCCCTCCTCCATCACTTGCAGCAGTTCGATTTTACCCCGCAGGAAGTCAGGGTGGCAACGCTGGTCAAACAGGGCATGTCCACGAAAGAAATTGCCGAAATATTGGGGATAGCCGGCGGGTCAGTTGATGTTCACAGAAGGCATATCCGCAAGAAACTGGGCTTGACTAATGCCAAAGCAAACCTATTGTTGTGGCTTCAGAAATTTGAAAATTAGGTATTTTAAATACCCATTTTGAATAATATTAAATACAATTTACTTTTTTCCCGCGATTCTCTAGATTGCCAATCTCAGTAAGACTATTAGCGAATAGATATTTCCCGTTTCAAATTGACCGGTTATCGGGCTATCGTCTCTTCATCGACCGGAAAGGAAAAAGAAAAAATGATTACGACCATGCCGGATATTGTTCTGGTGGAAGACAACGCCGCTGATATCGAGCTGACTTTGGACGCTCTGAACGAAAACAACCTCGTCAACCGGGTCAAAGTATTGAGAGACGGCCAGGCCGCCATGGATTATATCTTTCATGAGGGGAAGTATGCGGATTGCGGTCTTTGTGAACGCCCGGCATTAATTCTGCTGGACCTCAATTTGCCGAAGATCGATGGATTGGAGATTTTGAGACGAATCAGGACGGATGAACGCACCAAGCTCATACCGGTCGTCGTGCTCACGTCCTCAGCCCTGGATCAGGACAGAATTGAAAGCTATCATCTCGGTGTGAACAGCTACCTCACCAAGCCGGTCGAATTCGACACTTTCTCAAAGGTCGTTGCACAAATAGGACTTTACTGGGCCGTTCTGAATAAATCTCCGTTTTGACGCCGATTCCGGCTTTTTGAAGAGAGTTTCCGTCAGAATTCATTCCTGATTCCGTATTTTGCTACAGCGGCGGGCAACCGGTCAAGATCATCTTTCAGAACGCAGGCATCGGCGCCGAAAGAGAGCATCTCACCCATCCGTGTTTCGTTTTCGCCCAGCGCACCCGTGATCAGGATAAAGGGAACCCGGGGAAATAATTTTCGGGTCGTCTCGAAGAGCCAACGCCCCATTATAATCCGGAAGATCGTAATCCGAGAGAATCAGATCAGGCTGAAATTTGTGAAGCGCTTCCAGGAATTCCTTCCCGTTGGTCACGCATTTTTCTGCAAAGATAAATCCCGCTTCCGTTAAACAAAATTTTACCACTTCGGCATCGCTTGCTCTATCTTCCAGGATCAGTATCCGCATCTTCCCATCCATCGTCATCATATGTCGTGGTCGTCGTTGACAGCTTGAGCTCTTTTTTATTGATATAGTGCAGCTTCGCCTCAAAACAATGGTAGAAGAATATCAGCAGATCGGCAGGTTTCCCAACCATCCGGATGGAGATCATCAGTTTTTGTTGTTAAAAGTATGAATGGGTAATTTATTGTAATATTTTATCTTGACATCCGGTCGTCCATTGCCTATCAATCCGCTATATCCAAAGAGTTCCCAAACTATAGAAAGGGAATCGGCGGTGATCCATTGGCAATAAACCCTGAAAGGAGTTCCAAACAATGAAACGATATTTAATTTTTCTGCTGTTTACCGTGCTGCTTGTTCCCGCCTGCGGCACCCTGAATACCACCGGAAAGTCCGCGGAGAACAATTTCGTTCTTCTGGCCAGTACCATCGGACCCATCGATGCCGGGATTGTCGGCGCGCTCGAGGATGGGTTCGAAAAAGAGACGGGAATCCGGGTGCGCCATGTCGGGGCCGGAACGGGCGCCGCCCTGAAAATGGCGGAACGAGGCCAATTTGATCTGGTCCTGGCCCACGCCAAATCGCTCGAAGAAAAGTTCGTCAAGGATGGCTTCGGCACTAAGCGGGTCCCGATCATGTACAACGATTTCGTCATTGTCGGACCGGCGGATGATCCGGCGGGAATCAAAGGAATGAAGACGGCGGCCCAGGCGCTCCGGGCGATCGCCTCGCGGCAGGCAACCTTCATTAGCCGGGGGGATAAATCCGGGACGCATGTCGCCGAAATGGAACTCTGGAAAGGGGCGGAAGTCATGCCCGCCGGCTCCTGGTATGTCGTTTACGAAAAGGGATCGGCTGGAAACGTGCCGACCCTGCGCTACACCAGCGAAAAACAGGCTTACACAGTCATCGACCGGGCAACCTATCTGTCTGTGAAAAAAGAGATAAAACTCGCCGTTCTTGTGGAGGGTGACCAGGCGATGCTGAACTTCATGTCCCTGATACCGGTTAATCAGGCCAAATTCCCCAGGGTGAATCGCACCGGAGCGCTCCAGTTCATCAACTGGGTTGCCGCCGCGGACAAAGGCCAGCTCATTATCCGTGATTTCGGGAAGGACAAATACGGCGAGCCCCTCTTTTTCCCCAACTCGGAGGCCTGGCACAAAAGCCTGAAGAAATAATTCCCAAAACGGTCCCGCCAAAACCGGTGCACCGCGTTATCAATCCCTTTATACCCGTTCATGCAGAGAGCAAGGGGTTGCAACCCCTTGCTCTCTGCGGTTTATGGCCCTGCAGCACCACCAGAATAGGTAAAGACGCGTTAGCACTGGAACGGGCGCTGGAGGCTTTACCCGGCGCTTCCGGAAACCATTCTCTCGCCCAGGCACTCCCTCGTGATTTTAGCAGAGCCGCTCTTTTCGTCATCATCCGGCGAACGTCGCTCCCCGGCCCGGCAGATGCCGGCGCCGCAAGCAGCCCGCCTTCTTAATTGATTTGACAATCGCTCACCTTCCCTTTATTCTCTGCCAACAATACGCGTGCCGTGATGCAGGGAACGGCCGCGACCACCCCTGCGGGTGGCAAGACCGTTTCCTGCCGGACACTGAACAAAGGGAGGCGAACAGTGGATGATCGGGCAATGACGGAAGATGCTGTCGCGACCATGAGCCGCTATGTGCAGTTCGACACGACCAACCCGCCGGGGAATGAAATGCCGGCCGCGCTGTGGGTTCGGGATCAACTGGCGAGCCGCAGCATCACCTCCGATATCCGGATGTATGAACCTCTTCCCGGGCGCGGCCTCGTGGTCGCGCGGATTCCCGGTAAGGAAGATCTCAAGCCTCTCATGGTCAATCATCACATCGACGTAGTCGCCGCCGATTCATCGCAGTGGACCCATCCGCCCTTCAGCGGTCTTTTCGCCGACGGCTTTGTCTGGGGCCGCGGCACGCTTGACACCAAGGGCCTGGGGGTCATGTTTATGCTGGCCCTGGAATCGCTCCTTAAGGAAGGCGTAAAATTCCGCCGCCCCATTGTGTTCACGGCCGTGCCCGATGAAGAGCCGGGCGGCGACAATGGCATGCGCTGGCTCGTTGAAAATCACCTGAACGATATTGATCCCGAATGGGTGTGGGATGAAGGCAGCGGCGGGCTCAGGAATGTTTTCGGCCAGGGAACGGTGTTCGCCGTCGCCGTTGCCGAAAAACAGATTTATCGCTTTAAACTCATTGCCCAGGGTGAACCGGGGCACGGCTCGATGCCGCATGCCGACAGCGCCAACACCCGTCTGATTGCCGCTCTGCAGAGAATCCTGAATGCGCACCGGCCGATGAAAACCGGCCCGGCGTCGGCGGCGATGTTTGCGGGCCTCGCCCGCACGCAGAAATTCCCGGCCTCTTTTCTGCTTGCCCACCTCGGCAATCCGCTCCTTTTAAAACTCGCGGGAAAGAAGCTCGCGGCGCAGAAATTCACCAACGCCGTGCTGCGGGACACCGTGAGCGTCAATATCATTCAGGCCGGCTACCAGATCAACGTCATCCCGGAGCGCGCCGAAGCGCAGCTCGACTGCCGCCTGCTTCCCGAAACGGACGCCCGGGAATTTCAGGAATGGCTTGTTTCCCGCATCGCCGATCCGCGCATCCGGATCGAGATGATTCAGACATCGGGGCCCTCGGGGCTGGCGCCCATGGACAATCCGTTTTATCATGCCGTCTCCGCCGCCATTAAGAAGAATGCGCCCGGCGCCCGCGTCTTTCCCCTGCTCATGGCCGGAGCGACGGACGGCCGTTACTGGCGCGAAAGAGGCTATCCGGCCTATGGTTTCACGCCGATGATTTTGGAAAAGAACGACATCGGCCGCGTGCACGGCATCGACGAACGCATCTCCGCCGACAACCTGCTTCTGGGAATCAAAATGGCCCGGGATATTCTTCGAACCCTTTGCGCATAGGCCGGACGTCATTTTCGGATATCGAACCCGATGAAACATTTTGATGAACGAGACACGATGTTTTCCCGGCTGGGCCTGATCCCGGGAACGAAGAAATACCGCGACTATTATGCGGCGCACCCCGAATGGCAGGCGGAAGACGACCGCGTGCGGGAAAGCACCTGCAAAACGATGGCCCGGATCTTCCGCATCGAACAGGGGCAGATGAAAAGCAAATCCTGGAGAGTCGCCGCCGTCCTCGGCATCATCAACACGGTCTTCGGCATCACCGGCCGGAAGATGCCGCTGGACCCCGACCGGATGCTGACTCTCGGGGCCGTCTCGGACGAAAAAGACCCGGACGGCCGGGCGATGGTAAAACCGGCGGCCCGCATGGCCAACCTGATTCAGGCGGCGGCCGACAAACAAAAGCCTGCCCGCCGCAAAACGGCCCTTGACCCGTGCGAAATGAGCTCGCAGATCAAAACTCTGGCGCTTGGTTTCGGCGGCGATGCCGCCGGCATCGTCAAACTGAAACGCCATCACCACTACACCCATCGCGGCGATATGTTCGGCATGGGCGCGGGCTACGGAAAACCGATCCGTCTGTCCTATACGCATGCCGTCGTCATCGCCTGTGCGCTGGATCAGGACATGGTGAACCGGGCGCCCGCCAAAGAGACGCAGATCGCCGCCGTGCTGGGCTACGCTGCAAGCACGGCGGCGAGCGCGCAGCTGGCGCTGTATATCAAATCCCTGGGGTACGAGGCCCGAACGGACAACGTCATTGAATATCTGTCGCCACTGGTACCGCTCGCCGCCGAAGCGGGCATCGGCCAGATCGGCCGCTGCAATATGGTTGTCCATCCGCGCTTCGGCAATCGCTTGAAACTTGCGGCGGTCCTGACCAACCTGCCGCTCGTTCATGACGGACCCGTTGATTTCGGGCTGGTGGACTTCTGCCGGACGTGTAAAAAATGCGCGGCGCATTGCCCCGCGGAGGCCATCAGTTTTGATGATCCGCAGATGATCAACGGGCTCTGGCAATGGCCGCACCAGGCAATCCGCTGCATGGAAATGTGGATGACCGTGGGCACGGGAATCTGTATGGCCGCCTGTCCGTTTTCGCAGGGCGCCGGCGCGCATTGGGCGGATAAGATCAAGGGAGATAAAAACCCAGGAGATTTGAAGAAGCTATGACGATCCGGCCGAGGCCTGGCGCAATGGACCTGCCGCGGTAATCAGGGACTGCCGGCTTTGGCAAGAAATAAAGGAGGCAACTTTCATGTTTGTGGTGATGATCAATTTCCCGCCGGTTAAGGCGGAAAAGGATGCTCTGTTTCAGGAGTGGTTTTCCTGGTCAAACGAAGAATTTGCAAAGCATAAAGGATTTATCAGCCGGCGGCTTTTGAAACCCCTGAAAGGCGGTTCCTACGCCGCCATTGTGGAACATGAGAGTTACGAGACCTTTATGGCAATGCACGCGAGCCCCGGCCATGATGAAGCAGGCAAGCGGGTGGTACCGCTGCTGGACGGTCATCCGACGCCGCAATTTTTCGAAGTGATTGCCGGGTGAGGCGGCAGGGACCATGGACATTATGGGAAACCTCATGGCCAGGGATGCGGCAACCGCCCGTTGAATCCGAATGGTCAAGGTTCGAGCCCATCCCCCTTGCTTTTTTCAACAGCCCGCCAAGCGATCACTCTGAGGTCAGGCTCATGTCTCCGTACATATCCTGGAAAGCGCCCAGCCCGGCGGCAAGCGCGATCCGGCCCGACTCGCCAAAACGAGGAATCAGAGCCTTCGCCATTGCCCGATGCATCTGCTCCACGCGACTCCTGAACGGGCGCAGCGCGCTTTGACCCACCCGCTGCTTTTCTGTCAGCAACCGCAGCAGCGTTTCGTCTCCCAGTTCGCCGTCCCAATAGACGAGCCGGCAGCGTTCGGCGCCGCCCGTCAGCGTTGTATCCACCTCAAACCGGAAATCGGGGTTAAAGCCGCGGATGATCGCCCGATCGATCTCCTCGCAATAAATTCTGCCGACGTTCAGCAGGCCTTTGCGCTTCCACGCTTCGCACCACCCGCATTTGCTGAAGACGACCACGACGTGCGGCGTCCTCTGCTCCAGGTCCATCACGTTGCCGGTTACGGAAAAATCGAACTCGCCGTAGACGCTGTAGCTCACGAAATCGTTGGGCCGGCCATCCGCTTTGGCCCTCTCGGCCAGTCGCCTGCCGTAGGCAAGCCCATAGTCGCGAATGCCCTCGCGGACGGCGGTTTCTCCTTCGGCCCCGAATCGGCCGATCGCTTCGCTTGCAATGAGCCCGTACATCATCGCAAAATGTTCAACGTTCATCGCCTGCATCCGAACCTCCGCCTGGGCTTTGCCAAAGTGATCCGCAGACTGAAATATCAAGAATGAAGATGTGATCCCGTTTCCTATCCCCGGTCCCTATTTCAAAATCCCTGAGGCACTAATCCCAATCTATTAATGGATTCATTGACCAACGCAAGTGCATCATGCACTTCCAGCACTTTCTGAATTCGATTATTCTAATTTCCCGTCATCTTACAACTTTGAAATCACGTTGCAAGAAATAATCTGGACGGCCTCCCCCTGCCCCCTCCAAAGGGGGACAGGCTCCCTTAATACAAGGTGCAAGGCACAAGGTTCACGGAGCAAGGAAAATATAGAACAAATGAACTACGGCGCCGACTAATACATCGGGCTGACGCCTCCAGATGGGGACAACAGGCCCAGGGATCAAGGAGCAAGGGATAAAAGCCAAAGAGTAACGAATAAAAAAAGTTCTATGCTCTGGGTTCTAGGTTCTAGGTTCAAAGCTCATAGTTCTAAGTGATTGTACCTCGCATTGCGCCGTCCCTCAGGCATGAACTCCGGCGAATGCCGGATGAGCCGGCGCAGTGTGCCGGCGGGCGACAGGAAAGGACAGAAGCTAAACGGAAATCGTGCGGCATGGCTTCCGGATCATTTCAGCAGCTGACCGCAGTTTCTCCAGCCGACAACTTTTGTTCCTTTCTGCAGGTAGGATTCTTCACCGCCATAGATCAATGCGGGGCCGGCAGCTTTTTCTCCGGCCAGCGCGCGCCATTTTTCCAACCCGGCAAAGGATTCGTGTGTCAGGGTTCGGCCCGACTTGATTTCTATCGGCATGAGCTTGGCCCCCTGTTCAACAATCACGTCCACTTCGTTTCCGTTATTGTCGCGCCAGAAATAGAAGGCGGGCTTTTCGCCCCGGTTCAAACGCGACTTGATCAGTTCCGCGACAATAAACGTCTCAAACAGGCTTCCGCGCAGGGGATGCGTTTCCATCTGATCCGATGTCCTTATTCCTAAAAGCCAAGCAGCCAGGCCGACATCATAGAAATAGAGCTTAGGCATTTTAACGAGACGTTTATTAAAACTGATCGTGTGCGGCCTGAGGAGAAATACAAGATAGCTTGCCTCCAGCACGGATATCCATGCTTTAGCGGTATTATGCGTAATCCCGCATTCCGTTGCCAGGGAAGACAGGTTAAGAAGCTGACTGGTGCGCCCGGCGCACAGCCGTACGAAGCGCTGAAAAGTTTCCAGTTCCTGAATCTTCAGCATTTGCCTGACATCGCGTTCAACGTATGCCGTTACATAAGCGCCATACCACGAGGCCGGCGTGAGCGCGCGATCATAAATCGGCGGATAACATCCGGCGACGAGCATGTCGTTCATCGACGCCGGCAGCTGATCAGCCGCGGATAATTCCGGCACGGTAAAAGGCAGCAGCTCCAGAAAGGCGGCGCGCCCGGCCAGTGACTGGGTAATGCCGGACATCAGTCCAAACTGCTGTGAACCCGTCAGAATATAAAGCCCCATTCTGCCGTCCTTATCGACCAGCGTTTGAAGATAGGAAAGAATCTCCGGAGAACGCTGCACTTCATCCAGAACCGCGCCGTTGGGAAAGCGCGCCAGAAACGAACGGGGATCATCTTTGGCGGCCTGACGGACATCAGGTTCTTCAAGCGAAGCGTAAGGCTTGTTTTTAAAGACCGCCCTGGCCAGGGTTGTTTTTCCCGATTGGCGCGGGCCCGTTACTGTAACGACCGGAAAACCCCGCAAAAGGTTTTTCATCGTTTTTTCCGCAAGTCGTCGAATCATGGCCTATGCATACACAGTTTTATACAATTTGTCAAAATGATTTACAATTTGTATAGCGAGGGCAGGACAAGGAAGTTCAAGGGCAAGAAATAAAGATCAAGGAACGGACAAGAGATCGTGCATGGGACGATGAAATACACTCTTCTGCCCCACCACACGTGCCCTCTTGCCGCCTTCAGGTGGTCAGGATAGCGTTGCGCATTTTACTTTTTACGGCCCTGCCGTTTGCCTTCTTTCTGAACTGGAGGATTCCTTGGTCGTTGCCAACTCAGCAGCCTTTCCCGTATAATGTATCTTTGCATATTGTCCTCTCTGGTTACCATTTACAAAGTTGTAGGTACCTTTGGGACATACCCTTAATTTGCGGAGGTCCAGGGCGGCACCAATGGTTCTCCTGGTCAGAAAAACCGGCACACACATGAAGACCCGGAGGCAACGAATTGTGGTATAAAGCGGTGCAGGCGGAAAATTCCTGATTTTAAAGGTGCGTGTGATGAAGAAACTTTTTCTCGTGATGATCCTGGTGGTTGCGGTGATCATCGGGCATCTGTCCGTTGCGGATGATCAGACGGCGGCGGCCGCGGACTCCGCGGTTACCGAAATCCTGAAGGCCCATAACCGCTACCGCGCCGAACTCAATATCCCTCCGCTGACGTGGTCGGACAGGCTCGCCAAAAACGCGCAGGTCTGGGCGGATCGTCTCGCCACTGAAAAAAGAATGTATCACAGTTCCGGAACAGGCGAAGGCGAGAACCTCTGGATGGGGAGCGCCGGCGAATATTCAATGACCCGCATGGTGGACGCATGGGGGAGAGAAAAGCGATTTTATAAAGATGGAATCTTCCCGAATGTCAGCACCTCTGGGAACTGGTCGGATGTCGGACACTATACGCAGATGATCTGGCGCGGCACCACGGAAGTCGGCTGCGCAAAATCGACCGGCGGAGGATTCGACTATTTAGTCTGCCGCTACGCCCCGCCCGGAAATGTCCGGGGCGAAAAGGTTTACTGATGATTGATCCTCAGTGATTCCACCCTCCCC
>SBEK01000239.1 GCA_009668925.1 Deltaproteobacteria bacterium | reverse complement strand
AAAAAAGCGTTGTAGGGAACGGTCGCGACCGTTCCCTACGGCTGTAAGATGTCAGAATGAAGAGGGTGTACGATCATGTCATTGCGGGCGGACCCTCAGCCCGCGTGGCAATCCCCGCGCCGGAATTTGCTTTGCTTCGCTGGCAAGGAGTGTCATCTAAATCAGAACGAGGAGTCCCGCCACCCTTCAGAGGTGGCGGCAACCCCTTGTTCTTAAGAAACTCAGGAGAATAAAAACATGAGAGAAATTTATTTAGTGGAAAGCGTCCGGACGGGCATTGCCAAGGCCGGGAAAAATTCGTGGTTTGCCAACCTGCGGGCCGATGATATGTCGGCGCTGGTGATCAATGAAGCCATCCGCCGGGCGGGAATTGAAGACAAAAAGGAAAAGATCGACGATGTCATCTGGGGCGGCACAGCCTTAATGAAAGACATGGGCTCCAACATCGGCCGGCTTTCCGGAATCATGGCGGGGCTGCCGTTTGGCGTCCCGGGCTGCACAGTCGACCGCTTCTGTTCGTCGGGCCTGCAGACGATCGCTTTTGCCGTGGCCTCAATCAACATGGGCTGGGCGGATCTGATCCTGGCGGGAGGCGCTCAGCATATGACGCACATCCCCATGGGCACCATGTCCGATCCGAATCCGCGGCTCGCGGAGTTCACCGATCCGAAAATGGTTTCGATGGGCTATACGGCCGAAATGGTCGCCCGCAAATACGGCATCACCAGGGCCGAACAGGACCAGATGGCCGTGGAAAGCCACGCCAAGGCGCATGAAGCCACGCAGAAGGGCTTGTTCAAAGATGAGATATTGCCCATTGAAGCCGATGTCCCGCAGGAAGACGGCTCGACCAAAAAAATGATCGTGGACCGCGATCAGGGGATACGGCCTTCGACCACCCTGGAATCACTGGCCAAGCTCGAACCGGTTTTTATTAAAGACGAGCAAGGCACGGTGACGGCGGGAAACTCCAGCCAGACCAACGATGCCGCCGCCTGCGTGGTGGTCGCCAGCAAAACCATGTGCAAGAAGCTGGGATTGAAGCCCAAGATGAAGCTGGTCGAGTTTGCGGTCGTGGGTGTGGACCCCGCTTACATGGGCATCGGTCCGGCGCTGGCGATTCCCAAGGCGCTCAAAAAGGCAGGACTCAAGAAAGAAGACATCGGCCTGTGGGAAGTGAACGAAGCCTTTGCCGCCCAGGCGGTTTACTGCACCAAGGAGCTCGGCATCCGCGATCACAAGTTGCTCAACCCCAAGGGGAGCGGCATTTCGCTCGGGCACCCGCTGGGCTGCACCGGTGCAAGAATCGCCACGACGATCATGCATGAGATGCCTCTCTACGGCGTCAAATATGCCGTGGAGAGCATGTGCATCGGCCACGGCCAGGGCGCAGCGGCTATCTGGGAGTGGGTGGGGAAGTAAATAATACAGGGCTGTAGACTATTAGGCTATGGGCTGTCAGGTTTATTTTGTGGGGGCGGGACATTCCCGCCCCTTGCCATTAAGAAGCTCCGCTGGCCTGGCAACTTCCATTTAGCAATAGGCAGACAACTCAATTCCAAATTTTGCCAACTATCGCATACGCGTACGAACAAACAGACGACCTTTATTAACAGAAGCGTGGCAAGACAAAGGAAAGGTGCAATAAAACGGCATAATGCGCCGTCTTCATTCACGGCCGGCAGGCCCTGAAACTTGAGCTCCCGTTTGAAAAAGCCGCTGGTACTCCTTCGGACGGAGGCCCGTATGCCGCTGGAAGATCTTCCGGAAGGAGCTGATGTCTCCATATCCCACACGATACGTGACTTCTTCAAAGGTCGTATAGGGTGTTTCCAGCATGGCTTTTGCCGCATTGATCCGCACCTTCTGCAGATAGACAAGGGGAGAACAGCCTGTTGCCTGCTTAAAACGGCGCTCAAAAGTGCGATGACTCATGGCGAATCTCTCGGCGATCATTGAGATGGTGATTTCCTCCTTGTAATTCTCCTCGATCCACCGCTGGATGGACAGCATATCCTCCTCGTGATGGCTTTTCGGGAATTGGAACGCCGCATAGGGAGCCTGGGTAACGCGACCGAAGTTCTGGACCATCGCCTTGGAACACTGTACGGCAACTTCACGGCTGCTCAGTTTTTCTATCAGGTAAAAGGACAGATCATTAAAAGAGTTCGAACCGCCGGAGCAGTAAAGATCCCCCTCGTCCGTTATCATTGCATCAGGCCGGAGATGCACAAGGGGATATCGGCGTCTGAACAGATCGACAAACCCCCAGTGGGTCGTGGCTGTTTTTCCGTTCAAGAGTCCGGTTTCGGCAAGCAAAAATGCACCGGTACAGATACTGGCAATCTGCGACCCGGACTGGTAGCGCTGTTTCAACCAGCCGATGACCTCTGCGTTTTTCTCCAGCGCCTTTTCCACATCGCCGGTAACGGCGGAAATGATGATCAAATCGGTGTCTTTCACCTCCTGGAGGGCGCAGTGGGGCTCAATATAGAATCGATTGGCACATTTCACCGCCTTGCCGTCAGGCGAGGCGACGGCAACCTCGAAACAGGGCGACGGCTTCTTTCCGCAGGCAATGTTCCAAAGCACACCCGCAAAAAGGAATGCATCCATCGGGCCGGTGATGCTTGATGCTTGTGCATTGCGTAACGCGAGGATGGTAACTTTCTTCATCATGACCTCCGGAAGCATTATGTCGTATTTGCCATCTTTTTTGTCGATTATGCCACTTCCATTTTCCCGAAACAAGCACTAAGATGGCCACCAAGAAAAGAAAGAGGAGGAAGAAGATATGATGACCAGGGAAGAAGCACAGGAATTTACCTCCCGCTGGCTGCCGGCCTGGACCGGCAACGATCCCGAGAGATTGGCCGCGTTCTATTCTGATGATGTATTTTACTCGGATCATCTCGCGCCCGAGGGGGTCAAAGGCAAGGAGCAACTCCTGGGCCACTTGCGCAAGGTGTTGGGCCAAAATCCCGGCTGGGTTTGGACGCTGATGGAAGCGATTCCCATGGAAGACGGTTTTCTTTGCAAGTGGATGGCCCGAATACCCATTGGCGGCAAGGTCATCGAATGCACCGGCGTTTGAACGGTGCAATTCAACGATCTCGGGAAGATCCGACGCAACGAAGTATATTTTGATCCCAGCAGAGTCACCGCGGAGATTATCAGATTAAAACAGGGGAAATGAATATGTCCCGCTCTTCATCCCCGATCAAGCGCGTTTCAGGAATAAACGTGCGAAGGCAGGGAACAATTCCGCGTTACCTCGTAAGAGTTCCCTGCCTTTGTTTTACAGATACTTCTCTTCCAGGAGCTTAAGCACCTTGTCCGCCGAATCGGTGACGGCGGTGCCGGGGCCGAAGATGCCCCGGACGCCTTTTTCATAAAGGAAGTCGTAATCCGCGGGCGGGATCACGCCGCCCACCACCACGATGATGTCTTCTCCGCCCATCTTCTTTAATTGTTCAATCAGCATGGGAACCAGGGTCTTGTGGCCCGCGGCCAGGCTGGATACCCCCACCACGTGCACGTCGTTTTCAATCGCCATTTTGGCGGCCTCTTCCGGCGTCTGAAACATCGGGCTGATATCCACATCGAAGCCGATATCCGCATAAGCCGTCGCCACCACCTTGATGCCGCGGTCATGGCCGTCCTGGCCCATCTTGGTGACGAGCTGCCGCGGGCGGCGGCCGGTTTTCTCAAGGAACGTTTCCGTCCGCTGTCTTAAGGCCTCGATGACTTCGCTGTCGCCGTATTCGGAAGCGTACGCGCCGGAGATAACCCGCGTTGTGGCGACATAACGGCCGAAGACTTTTTCCATGGCGTCGGAGACTTCGCCCACGGTGGCCCGGAGCCTCACGGCGATGATCGCCGCTTCCAACAGGTTTCCCCCCTTTTCAGCGATGGTGGTGATCTGCTCCAGGGCTTTCTCAACCGCCCGATTATCGCGTTTCGCTTTGATCTCCCGGAGCCTCGCGATCTGCTCATCGCGGACAGTGCTCGGAATATCGAGGACATCGATCGGCACTTCTTCCTTGACCTTGTATTTGTTGACGCCCACGATGGTGTCCTTGCCCTGGTCGATCCGCGCCTG
>SBEK01000032.1 GCA_009668925.1 Deltaproteobacteria bacterium | reverse complement strand
CGACTATAGCTAAATATTCCAATATTGGTACACTCGAGCTCTGGTGCGAAGGTAAATATCCCGTTTATGATATTAGTATTAAAATCGAAGATTTAACGAAAATGCCCAATCTGCCTTTTGGTCAAATAAATAGAGATGTGACGCCGGAGAACTGGGAAAAAGTCCAAAAGGAGCGTGACACGGAAGGGGAATTTAATCAAATACGGCAACTCGCTGAACTGCATTTCAATAGGACTATAATGCTACCGCATACATTGTCTCCTCTTCATAGAGCGCGAGTGGCGGATGGTACCAAAGAACAAAAATATTTCGTACAAATATTTTCTCGCAACGGAGTCTTCGAACAAGAAATTATTAATAAATATGTTGGCGAGTCGGGCTGGCCGTGTTCATTCAAAGTATACAAAATTAGCAAAGATGGTAAAGGAACACGGACCATCATAAAGGAACAAATTGACGAAAGAGCACCTTTGAAATCATTTTGGAAATAAATCTCGCCAGCGCAGGGGCGATCTCGCAGTATGCTCCTGAATGTTAAAGCTAAATCTGCAACCGACTGTTGCCCAAATCAAAAATTCAATGACCGTGAAATCCGTCTCAAGGCTAGTCGGAGCAGGTCAAGTCTTTGTTTGACACATTGTCGAAAGAAAAGAATAATTGTTGAAGTACTATGTTTAGGGCTGTTCAAAAGTGCTGAGATGCTAGGCGCGCAAGAAGCCTGCCGCGAGGCGTATAGTTTGATACGTCGAGCGGCGGGGTTTGCAGCGCAACAACGCAGATCAGTACTTTTCAGCAGCCCGTAGGAGTCTATGAAAATTACCAGTGCCGAGTTTATAAAAAGCGCCGTCTGGCCGGCCCAGTATCCTCCCCCGACGACGCCGGAGGTCGCCTTCGTCGGGCGGTCCAATGTCGGGAAGTCGTCGCTCATGAACACCCTGGTCGGCCGGAAGAATCTGGCCAAGACCAGCAATACGCCGGGACGCACCCAACTCATTAATTTTTTTGCGGTCAATAACTCCATTTCCTTTGTTGATTTGCCCGGTTACGGTTTTGCCAAGGTCGCCCAGTCCGTTAAAAAAGACTGGGGGGACATGATGGAAGCTTATTTGCGCGAGCGGCAGAATCTGGCCATGGTCATTTTGATCTTGGATATCCGCCGCGATCCCAACCCCGATGACCTGGCGCTCATTGAGTGGCTCGCATATTACCGGATTCCTTATATATTAGTCTTAACTAAGACGGATAAGCTGTCGAATAATCAGGCGATCGTGAGAAAGCGGCTCATCGAAAAGGCCCTGGAGGCAGCGGTTCATCAAAGAGCCGTCCTTTTTTCGGCCAAAACTAAGAAGGGAAAAGAAGAGCTTTGGCAGATGATCGAGAATCATCTGAATTCGCTTTAAATACAGCAACATGTATGTGAATGAGAAGACAGGTCGTTTTCCGGTTTTTTCTCCGTTGGAACTCAACATCCTAAATTCAGGAACAAATCCGGTTCAAGCCATTAATTTCATTTTTAAAGAAGGTTCCTGACCATTCTCCAGATATTGTGAACGATGGTCAAGCATTTGTATTAATTAATTCAATTATTTATGCGTTAAATTTTAAATAAATCAATCTTCCGCCCTTGACACGATGCCTAAAGTATGTTAGCGGACGAACGCTGGTCGGGCGATTTGCCGGGCGGCACTTAAAATAAGGTTTTACATAAATTACGAGGTGTAATCACGTGATCAAAGATAACGAAAAAGTTGGTGCAGTAATGGTGGTTGGTTCGGGAATCGCCGGCATTCAGGCGTCCCTCGATCTGGCCAATTCCGGGATGAAAGTCTATCTCGTGGAAAACGGGATCAGCATCGGCGGCGTCATGGCTCAGCTGGATAAAACATTTCCCACAAATGACTGCTCAGCCTGCATCCTGTCGCCGAAACTGGTTGAAGTCGGCCGTCATCCCAATGTGACGATTAAAACAAGACGCACCGTCGAGTCTGTGGAAGGCGAACCGGGAAAATTCAAGGTGAAGCTGACTTCCGCTCCCCGGTACATCGATCTGGACAAATGCACGGGCTGCGGTGACTGCGCTAAGGTCTGCCCGATTACGGTCAAGGCGGAATTCAACGGCAATTTGAGTGAACGCAAGGCCGTCTACCGCCATTTTCCACAGGCCATTCCGAGTGGATTTGCGATCGACAAACTGGGCACGTCGCCCTGTAAAGCCAACTGCCCGACGCACATCAGCGTTCAGGGGTATGTGGCGCTCATCGCGGAAGGTAAATATAAAGAAGCTCTCAAACTGATCAAGCAGGACAACCCGTTCCCGATCGTTTGCGGCCGGGTGTGCAACCATCCCTGCGAGACCGCCTGTATGCGCGGCAAAGTGGAAGAACCGATCGACATTATGCACCTGAAGCGTTTTGTCGCGGATCTGGACCTCGCGAGCGACACCCGTTACCTTCCCGAAAAGAAAGAAAGCAAGGGCAAGAAGGTCGCTGTGGTCGGCGCCGGCCCCTCGGGCCTCACCTGCGCTTACTATCTGGCGATTGAAGGCTACGATGTGGAAGTATTTGAAGCCCTGCCGGTGGCGGGCGGCTGGATGGCCGTCGGCATTCCTGAGTATCGCCTCCCCAAGAATGTTCTCAATGCGGAAATCAAAGTCATCCAGGACCTGGGCGTGAAGATTCACCTCAACACCCGGATCGGCAAAGATATTTCCTTCGACAAACTGAAGAGCGATTTTAACGCGGTGTTCATCGGCTGCGGCACCATGAAAAGCAGCAAACTCAATATCCCCGGCGAAGACATGCAGGGCGTCGTTCATGGCGTTGACTACCTGATGAAAATCAACCTGGGCGAAAAAGTAAATCTGGGCGATCGCGTCGCGGTCATCGGCGGCGGCAACGTGGCCATGGATGCGGTCCGCACGGCGGTCCGCACCGGATCGAAAAACGTCTTCATTCTCTATCGCCGGACCCGCGCTGAAATGCCGGCTTCGCCCGAAGAAATCGAAGAAGCGATTGAAGAAGGAATTGAAATGAAATTCCTCGTTGCCCCGAAGAGAGTGGTGGGCAAGGATGGAAAAGTCACGGGCATCGAATGCACGCGCATGGAACTGGGTGAGCCGGACAAGAGCGGCCGCCGCCGTCCCATTGAAATCAAAGGTTCCGAATTCATCGTCGAGTGCGACGCCATCGTTCCGGCCATCGGCCAGGAAGCGGATCTGTCCTTCATCACGAAGGAGAGCGGCGTCTCCATCAACAAATGGAACAACGTCGATTACGATGAGATTACTTACGCAACGAATATCCCCGGTGTCTTCTCCGGCGGTGACGTGGTCACCGGCCCGCAGACGGTTGTAAAAGCCGTTTATTCCGGTAAAGAAGCAGCCAAGTCCATTGATCGGTATCTGCAGGGCGCCGATATGAAGGCCGGCCGCGAAAAAGACTGGACCAAGGATCTGGCGGATAAAGCAGATGTCTCCGGCCTGCCCAAAGTCCCCCGTGAAAAATATCCGAACATGAAGCCGGAAGAACGCCGCACCAGTTTTCAGGAAGTCGGCATCGGGTTTTCGGAGGCCCAGGCCATCGCCGAAGCGAATCGCTGTCTGGCGTGCGGCATCTGCTCCGAATGCTACCAGTGCGTGGAGGCCTGTATCGCCAAAGCCATTGACCACGACATGAAGGTCGAAGAAGAGACGATCGAAGTCGGCGCCGTGATCGCGTCGCCCGGCTTCCAGGTTTTTGACGCCAGCCAGCGCGGCGAATACGGCTACGGCATCTACAAAAACGTGGTGACTGCTCTGCAGTTTGAAAGAATTCTTTCCGCCTCCGGTCCTTTCTTCGGCCACGTCCAGCGGATTTCCGACGGAAAGGAACCCAAGAAGGTCGCCTTCATTCAGTGCGTCGGCTCCCGCGACGTGTCCTGCGACAACAGCTGGTGCTCGTCGGTTTGCTGCATGTACGCCACCAAAGAGGCGATCATCGGCAAAGAGCACGCCAAAGGGCTCGAGCCCACCATTTTCTATATGGACATTCGCGCGCACGGCAAGGATTTCGACCGGTTCGTCAACCGCGCCAAGGATGAATACGGCATCCGCTACATCCGTTCCATGCCGTCCTCCATTAAAGAAATGCAGCAGACCAACAATCTGCTTATCAAATACGTGAACCAGGATGGGACGTTCACCGAGGAAGAGTTTGACATGGTCGTTCTTTCCGTCGGCCTCATGCCGCCCAAGGAAGCCAAGAAGCTCTCCGCAAGCCTCGGCATTGACCTTGAAGAGCACGGGTTCTGCAAGACCCAGCTGGAAAACCCTGTCCAGACGTCACGCCCCGGCGTCTTCGTCTGCGGCGCCTTCGGAGGACCGAAAGACATTCCGGAAACCGTTATGGAGGCCTCGGCGGCCGCCGCCTGCGCGGAAGGGCTTTTGGCCTCGAAACGCGGCACCATGATTACCCCGGTGGATAATCCGGCGGAAAAAGATCTGCGCGGGCAGGGCGTGCGCACCGGCGTGTTTGTCTGCCACTGCGGCATCAACATCGGCGGCGTGGTCAATGTTCCTGAAGTCCGGGACTTTGCCGCAACGCTGCCCACCGTTGTCTATACGGCGGACAACCTCTTCACCTGTTCGCAGGATACCGCCGTGAAGATGGCCGAGGTGATCAAAGAAAAGGATCTGACCCGCGTGGTCGTCGCTTCCTGCTCGCCCCGGACCCATGAAGGGCTTTTCCAGGAAAACTGCGAAAAGGCCGGATTGAACCGCTACCTCTTCGAGATGGCCAATATCCGCGACCAGAATTCCTGGGTGCACATGCACGAGCCGGAAAAAGCCACCCAGAAAGCCAAAGACCTGCTCCGCATGGCCGTGGCGAAGGCCCAGTACCTGAAGCCGTTGAAGCCCGGTCAGCTGTCCGTCAACCATCAGGCGCTGATCATCGGCGGCGGCCTGGCCGGCATGACCGCAGCCCTGTCGCTGGCCGATCAGGGATTTGCCTCCTTCCTCATCGAAAAGGAAGAAAGACTCGGCGGCAATTACAATCACCTGTACAAGACTCTGGAGGGCCTCGATGCTCAGGCTCACCTGAAGGGTCTTTTGGAGAAAATTTACAAGAATCCTCTGATCACCGTCGTTACGGGCGCGCATATTGAAAAGATAGAGGGCTTTATCGGCAATTACAAAACCACCGTGAAGTCTAAAGACGGCGAGAAGGTCTTTGAACACGGCGTTGTGCTCGTGGCCACTGGTGCTTACGAGAATAAGCCCAAAGAGTACCTCTACGGGCAAAATGCCAAAGTCAAAAGCCAGCGCGATCTGGAGACGATGATCTACGAGAAAGATGCGAATCTGGCCTCCGTGAAGAATGTGGTCATGATTCAGTGCGTGGGCAGCCGCGACAAGGAAAGGCCCTATTGCAGTCGTTACTGCTGCGGAGAGGCGATCAAGAACGCGCTCGAACTCAAAGCAGCCGATCCGTCCCGCGACATTACCATTCTTTACCGCGATATCCGCACCTTCGCCTTCAAGGAAGACTATTACAAGAAGGCCCGGGAAGCGAATATCAAATTCATCTCCTTTGAAGAAAACCGCAAGCCGGAAGTCGTGGCGGCGGGCGATAAAGTGGAAGTGAAAGTCTTCGATCCGATTCTCAACGAACCCGTCACGCTGCCGGCGGATGCCGTGGTTTTAAGCATCGGCGTTGTGCCGAACCCGGAAAATGCGGCGATAGGCCAGATGCTGAAGATCCCCACGAACCAGGACGGTTTCTTCCTGGAAGCGCACGTCAAACTGCGCCCGGTGGATTTCGCGACCGACGGCGTGTTCATGTGCGGGATGTCGCATGCGCCCAAGTACAGCGACGAGACGGTTACCTCGGCCAACGCCGCCGTTTCGCGCGCCTGCCTGGTTCTGTCGCTCGACTTCATCGAGGCGGAAGGCAAAACGGCGTATGTCAACAAGGAACGTTGTTCGGCGTGCGGTCTTTGCGAAATCAATTGTCCCTACAGCGCGATTAGCGTGAACGTCGCGGAGGGCTGCGCCGAAGTGAACGCGGTGCTCTGCAAGGGCTGCGGAGTCTGCACGGCATCCTGCCGGATGAACGCCGTGGACCTCAACGGGTTCAATAACGAAGAAGTGCTGGCCCAGATATACAATTTAAACTAAGGTAACCGGCTCACCAAGCCGCATTGCCGCTCGAAGGAGAATATATGGCTGAAAACTTAGCAAACAAGGAATGGGAACCGAAATTCGTTGCCATTGTCTGCAACTGGTGTACCTACGCGGGCGCCGATCTGGCCGGGATCAGCAGAATTCAGTACCCGACCAACGTCCGCATCATCCGCGTTCCCTGCACGGGAAGGATCAATCCGTTCTATATCGTGAAAGCCCTGCAGAGCGGAGCCGACGGCGTTCTGGTCTCGGGTTGACACCCGGGTGAATGCCACTATATCTCAGGAAATCTGGTGGCGCGCCGCAAGTTTGCGACGTTAAAAAGTTTCCTGAATTACATCGGTGTGGAAGGGGACCGGACGATTTTTACCTGGGTTTCCGCCTCCGAAGGCGACCGATGGGCGCAGGTCATCAAAGGCGCTACGGAGAAGATCAAAGCATTGGGGCCGGCCAATAAGCTGATCAAGAATATTGGTTAGTCTGATTAAAGATTATAATACATAAACGGGGAAATCATCACTGTGGAAAACATCGAAACAAAATTGCGCGAAGAAGCAAAAAGGCTGCTTTTGGAAAAGAAGGCCGACGTGATCATCGGTTATGAAAAAGGCACTCTTCCTTTGACGGCGACGCCGTGTTTCATCACCACGCCGGAAGAAGCCGACAAGCTGGTCTGGAATAACCTCTGCACGCAGAATCTGGCCAAATTCGTCCATGATCTGGTCACGCAGCACAAGAATTCGCAGAAGCGCGTGAAACCGGAAGACCGGAAGAAAAAAGTCATAGGCGTCGTCGCCCGCGGCTGCACCACCCGATCGCTCATCATCCACCTGCAGGAGAGGCAGTATGAACGGGCGGACGTCCTGATCATCGGCGTTCCCTGCGAAGGGTATGTGGACGGAAAAGACCTGAAAGTGAAGATCGGCGGCGCGGACATCCTGGAAGGGACCATTGAAGGCGGCCAGATTAAAATGAAAACGTCCGACGGCGACAAAACCGTCGGGCTCAAAGACGTTCTGGCGGACTGCTGCGTGACTTGCCGCTTCAACAACCCCATTATTTCCGACGTCATGATCGGATCACCCGCCCCGGCGATGAATCCCGACGCCGAATACAACGATGTGAAGGAATTTGAAGGCAAGTCCATGGAAGAACGCTGGGCCTATTTTATCAAGGAAATGGCCAAGTGCATGCGCTGCAACGCCTGCCGCCAGGCCTGCCCGTCCTGCTACTGCCCGGTTTGCTTTGTCGAACAGAGCCAGCCGCAGTGGGTCGGCATCGGCGAAGGCGAGTCCGACACGCAGGTCTTCCAGTTCATGCGCCTCTACCACATGGTCGGCCGCTGCGTGGATTGCGGGTCCTGTGTTTCCGTCTGTCCGATGGGCGTCGATCTGAGGAAGTTCCTGAAGAAGATCGACAAGGACTGCTTCGAATTCTTCGGCAACCGCGCCGGCTCCGGCATGGAAGATATGCCGCCGCTGGGCAAGTATGATGAACAGCACGATAAAGGCGACTTTGTCTATAACCCGTAATTGTTTGAGATGATGGAGTTTACATGGAAACTTTTCTGGAAGAAGTAAACAAAAAAATTCATGGTGTGCCGCTGCAGGCGTGTTATCACTGCCGGAAATGCTCGGCCGGTTGCCCCACCGCGGCGCATATGGAATACAACCCCAACAAGGTTATTAAGATGATTCAGAACGGGCAGAAGGACAAAGTGCTGAACAGTTCCACGATCTGGCTCTGCCTATCCTGCGAAACCTGCATTACCCGCTGCCCCAATAAGGTGGACATCGCCCGCATGATGGATGTGCTCCGGCAGATGGCGATCGAGTCCGGCGTCGGCGCTCACGAAAAGAACATTCTGAAGTTCCACGAGGCCTTCCTGGCCGGCATTAAACGCGGGGGACGTATCAACGAACCCATGATGATGGCTCAGTATAAATTTACGTCGGGCGATCTGTTCTCAGACGTTGCCCTGGCTCCGGGGATGTTCCTGAAAGGCAAGCTGTCATTGATCTCTCCGCGGACCAAGGATATGAAATCAGTTAAAGGTATTTTTGAGAAGACGCAAAGCAAATAAAAATACCGTGTCGGTCCGGCAACGATCCGACACGCTTTAGTAACGAGTATAAAAGGAGGCTACTCTCTTGAAAGTTTCGTATTATCCGGGCTGCTCGCTGCACGCGACGGGAAAAGAATATGACCAGTCCATGAAGGCCGTCAGTCGCGCCCTCAACATCGAACTCAAAGAAGTTGATGACTGGTCCTGCTGCGGGGCGTCATCCGCCCACAGCACCAATTTCGATTTGTCCATTGCGCTTTCCGCACGCAACCTGATTGCTGCGGAGAAAGACGCGATGGATGTCATGGTGCCCTGCGCCGCCTGCTTCAACCGCTTTAAAATGGCTGAGCACCACCTGAAGGGCGACAAGGACCTCAAGGCAAAAATTGAAGGCGTTGTCGGCGCCAAGTACCAGGGCGGCATCGCCATCCGCAACCCCATTGATATCATCTACAATGAAATCGGCATTGATGCCCTGGCCGCGAAAGTGGTCAAGCCGCTCAAAGGGTTGAAGCCGGTTTCGTACTATGGTTGCCTGCTGCTTCGTCCGCCGGAGGTCTGTGAGTTTGAAAATTACGAAAACCCCTTCATGCTCGATAAAATGATGGGGGCCATCGGCGCCGATGTGAAGAACTGGTCCTACAAGACGGATTGCTGCGGCGGGTCGCTGGCGATCAGCAAAACCAGTATTGTCGTCGATATGTGCGACAAGCTCATGAACGCGGCGAAAGAAGCCGGAGCCAACTGCGTCGTCACGGCCTGCCCGTTGTGTATGGCCAACCTGGATATGCGGCCCAGCACCGGTTTGAAGCTGCCGGTATTCTATTTCACGGAATTGATTTCGCTGGCGCTGGGACTTCCGGGGTCGGCGGAGACTCTGAAATCGCATATGTTTGATCCGCAGCCGCTGATGAAGCAATTGAGATTGATTTAGTTACAGTGACAAGCTGATTATACCTGCGGCTTTTGAAGTTTAAAAGTTGGAGAAAATTCTAAATTAGGGACAATTATGGAAAAACGTTTGATCAAAAAAGACACACTGGCAGGCATTGCCAAAAAAATGGCCGGAGATATGCTGGTTTGGGCGCCGGTAAAAAAAGAAGACAACATTCTTTTTGCACCCCTGGAAAAAGACGGTGAACCGTTCCTGGCATATTTGAATTCCAAGAACGCGCCGAAAAATGTGTTCTTCCCGCACACGGAAGCGATGCTGAAATTCACCCGCACACCGAAAGGGATGGAGTTCTCGGCGGAAATCAACGCCTCCGGTGAAGCGGTTCTTTTCGGCGTGCGCCCCTGTGACGCCCACAGCTTCGCGCTCCTGGACAAGCTTTTCGATCAGGAAAAATATAAAGACGCCTATTACATCACGAAACGGCAAAATACGACGGTGATCGCCATGGCGTGTGTGAAACCGCCGTATGCCAGCTGCTTCTGCACGTCGGTGGACGGAGAGCCTGTCGGCTCGGAGGGTTCGGATATCCTGCTCACCGACATCGGCGGCGACTACCTGGTGGAGTTTGTTACGCCCAAGGGAGAAAAGCTGGCGAAGTATTTTGGAGATACAAAAGCCGATGCCGCCGCGGAAGCGAAGAAAAATGAACTTGCGGCCAAAGCGAAAGAAGCCATTCAGTCCAAGATTCCGGCTCACGAAGTGAAACCGATCCTGGACAAGAATTTTGATCATCCGTTCTGGAACACGATTCACGGCAAATGTCTGGCCTGCGGCACCTGTACATATATGTGCCCCACCTGCCATTGCTTTGACATCAGCGACGAAATTAAAGGGTCCGACGGCGTGCGCATCCGGTCCTGGGATTCCTGCATGTTTCCGCTTTTCACCAAGGAAACGTCGGGGCACAACCCCCGTCCGTCCCAGAAAGAGAGATGGCGTCAGCGCACCATGCACAAATTTAAATATTACGTGGATATGTTTAATGCCATTGCCTGCGTCGGCTGCGGCCGCTGCGTGATGTCCTGTCCCGTGAATATTGATATTCGTAAAGTTGTTGAAGATATTTCAAAATTATAAATTAGGGAGTTAGGAATGCAAAACCCGTATATACCTTATCCCGTCGTCGTGGATAAAATCATTACTGAGGTCGACACCAAAGACATCAAGACGTTTCGTTTCAAGTTCATCAATCCCGAGGACGAACAGAAATACGCATACACCCCCGGCCAGTTCGGCGAGCTCTCCATTTACGGCAAGGGCGAGTCCCCGATCGGCATTGCTTCTTCGCCGACCCAGAAGGGGTATGTTGAATTCACCGTGCAGAAGGCCGGTGTGGTCACCCAGGCGCTTCATGAGATGGAAGAAGGAACCATCATGGGACTTCGCGGGCCGCTGGGCAACTCCTGGCCGCTGGAATTTCTCGAAGGGAAGAACATCGTCATCGTGGGCGGCGGTTTCGCGTTCACCACGCTCAGATCCCTGATTAATTACATGATCTTCGGCGACAACCGCAAACGCTTCGGCAACATCACCGTGATTTACGGCGCACGGAACCCCGGATTGCTGCTTTACAAAGATGAACTGATTGAATGGCAGAAGCGGGAGGATCTCAACATCAACGTGACCGTCGATAAAGGTGACGCGACCTGGAAAGGGAAGGAAGGTTTTGTTCCCGCAGTTTGCAAGGAAGTTGCGCCCAGCAAGGAGAACGCCGTGGCCGTTATCTGCGGTCCTCCGGTCATGATCCGGTTCACGCTGCCCGTATTCTTCGAACTGGGCTTTTCCAAGGAAAATATCATCACCTCTCTGGAAATGCGCATGAAGTGCGGCATCGGCAAGTGCGGCCGCTGCAACGTCGGCAGCAAGTACGTCTGCAAGGACGGTCCGGTATTCTCTCTGGCGGAGCTGGATAAGCTGACGCCGGAATACTAGACAAGACCCAATTCTTCAAAAAATAAATTTTTAAAGGGAGCCCTTGGGTTCCCTTTTTTTTGAAGGTGTGAAAGGGTGCAGCCAGCTGACCGTGAAGGATTAAAAGAAATTGATGTTTGGTTTTTTATATGCTAGCAAAAAATACAGAATCAGAAGTTCAGCATCAGAAGTTTCCGATTCAAAAATAACGGGAGAACATGAATGTCACAAACAGTAACACCGTATCTGGAGATGTCGCAGGCGATCATGGAAGCCGGGGGCGAGGCGCTGAAGAAGTGCTATCAGTGCGGAACCTGCACCGGGACGTGTCCCTGGACGCCGATTACGCATTTTAATATCCGCAAGCTGGTCCGCTTCGGCCAGCTGGGACTGGATGGGATTGAGGAGTTCATGTGGGGATGCTCCACGTGCAAGTTTTGCGTGGACCGCTGTCCGCGCGGCGTGGAGATCATCGACGTGGTTACGGCCATTCGCAATGTCTACAGCGGCGGGGGCATGCTGCCGCAGAGTCTCAGGGCTTTTGTCGGGTCGCTCTCCGCGCGGGGCAATCCCTGGTCGGGCGATCAGGCCAAGCGCAACGACTGGGCCAAGGAAAAATATCCCCTGTATACGCCGGATAAAGAGTATCTGTTCTGGAGCTGCTGCACCGTGTGCTACGATCCGCGCAATACGAGGCTGGCCCGAGCGACCGCCGAGCTTCTGAATGCGTCGGGCTTAAGCTGGGGGCTGCCGTCGGTCGACGTGAACTGCTGCGGGGAGAGTTTAAAAAAAGTCGGAGATCTCGAACTTTTTGAAAGACTGAAAAGCAACAATCTGCAATATTTCCAGTCGCAGAATGTTTCCAAAATTATTACCGTGTCGCCGCACTGCCTGGCGTCGTTCAAGAAGGATTACGGCGAAGACTATGAGGTTCTTCACTTTAGCGAACTCCTGGCGCAGCTTGCGAAGGAAGGGAAACTGACCCCGAAGAAGGATTTCGGCGGCGTGAAAGTCACCTATCATGATCCGTGCTATCTGGGGCGGCACAGCGGCGTCTACGATGCACCGCGCGATGTCCTCCGGTCCCTGCCCGGCGTCGAGTTTGTCGAGATGGGCCGCAGCCGGGAGCAGAGCATGTGCTGCGGCGGCGGGGGCGGCGGATTGTGGATGGAGAAGGCCAAAGGCGAGCGCCTGAGCGATTTGCGGATTGAAGAAGCGCTGGCCGCCGGCGCGTCCGTTCTGGCGACGGCGTGTCCGTATTGCATCACCATGTTCGAAGACAGCGTGAGGACGCTGAACGTGGACGAGCAGATCAAAATCAAAGACGTGACCGAGCTTTTCCTGGAGAGTCTGGAGATCAATATCGACGAACCGGTCGTGGATACGTGTGCAGTGTAACGCGTCACGGACAGATGACGATCTGAGGAGCCTCCAGGGGGATGTCAGCGGGTGTCATTTCGCAGGAGTCCCGACGACTGAGAAATCCTGGATTTCTCCCTGCGGTCGAAATGACATACGGGTGGAGCGGGATATCCGGTGTGAAAAATGTAAAAAAAGGATGTGATCATCCTGAAGCTAAATAGGGAGAGTGTATGAGCAGAATTGGTGTTTTTGTTTGCCACTGCGGTTTGAATATAGCCAAGACGGTTCGGGTGAGCGAACTGGCGCAGTTTGCGGCGACCCTGCCGGACGTTGTGGTCGCCAAGGACTACAAGTTCATGTGTTCGACCCCCGGGCAGGAAATGATAGCGAATGATGTCAAGCAGCATAACCTGGACCGCGTGATCGTGACGGCCTGTTCGCCCCTGATGCATGAACAGACGTTCCGCAAGGTTCTGGCGGCCGCCGGCCTCAATCAGTATCTTTTGACGATCGTGAACATCCGGGAGCAGGTCTCCTGGGTGACGCATGATATTGAAGAAGGCACGGCCAAAGCCAAGGCGCTTCTAAACGGCGCCGTCTACAGGGCAAGGCTTCTGCAGCCGCTCACCTCGAGGGTCATCGATGTCAACCCCGACGTCATGGTGGTCGGCGGCGGCATCGCCGGCATCCAGGCGGCTCTGGAACTGGCCAATACCGGCAAGAAAGTTTACCTGGTCGAAAAGAACTCGACCATCGGCGGCCACATGGCGCAGTTTGACAAGACCTTTCCGACCCTGGATTGCTCCGCTTGTATTCTGACGCCCAAGATGGATTCCGTTTTGCAGCATAAGAACATTACCATGATGACGTCCTGCGAAGTGAGCGAGGTCAAGGGGTTCGTCGGCAACTTCGATATTACGGTCAAACAGAAGGCGCGCTACGTCGATCATGACAAATGCAACGCCTGCCTCGCCTGCACGGAGAAATGCCCCGGCAAGGGCGTTTCCGAATGGGATGAGAACTTGGTCAAGCGCAAGGCGATTTACATTCCTTTCCCGCAGGCCGTGCCGCAGAAGCCCGTGATCGACCGTGAAGCCTGCACCTTCTTTAAAAAAGGCAAGTGCCGGCTGTGCGAAAAAGTCTGCGAACAGAAGGCTATTGATTTCGAACAGCAGGATACCTTCACCACGGTAAAAGTCGGAGCGGTGATTGTGGCGACCGGCTACGACCTGATGGATACCCAACCGCTCGTGCAATACGGCTACGGCAAATATCCCGGCGTATACAACGCGCTGGAAGTGGAGAGGCTCTTCAACTCGGCGGGTCCGACCGGCGGCAAAGTCACGATGCGCGACGGCAAGGAACCCCAGGCCATCGCCATCCTGCACTGCATCGGCAGCCGTGATAAAAACAACTACGAACACTGCAGCCGGGTGTGCTGCATGTATTCGCTCAAGTTCGCACACCTGTTCAAGGAGAAGACTTCCGCCGATGTCTATCAATTCTATATTGACATGCGGGCCGCGGGCAAAGGCTACGAAGAATTTTACAACCGCATCATCGAAGAGGATGTGAAGTTTATCCGCGGCAAGGGCGCCCGCGTCGCCGAAAGCACGGAGGAACCGGGGCGGCTGATTGTGGAAGCGGAAGACACCATCACCGGGAAGTTCGTCAAATTGCCGGTGGATATGGTGGTTTTGTCGCCGGCCATGAAGCCGCGCGCCGATTCCAAGGATCTGGCGAGGCTCTTCAATCTGAGCACCGACAAGTACGGCTTCTTCATGGAACGGCATCCGAAACTGGCGCCGCTCTCCACGATGTCCGAAGGCATTTTCATCGCCGGTGTTTGCCAGAGTCCGAAGGATATTCCGGACACCGTGGCGCAGGCCAACGGTGCGGCGGCTGAAGCCCTGACGATCGTGGTCAAGGACAAGATGGAACTGGAGGCGACCACGGCGATGGTGAATCCCGCTTCGTGCTCGGGCTGCCAGAACTGCGTCCGGGTGTGCCCCTACGGCGCGCCCTCCTTCAACGCCGAGAAGCGGGTTTCCGAGATCAACGAGGCATTGTGCAAGGGCTGCGGGCTATGCGCGTCGGTCTGTCCGTCCTCGGCGATCATCGCGCGGCACTTTACGAATGATCAGGTTCTTGCTGAAATGGAAGGCCTCATGGAGTATTGACATGCCGATGAAAAGCGCGCATCTGCTTTGTTGCGCTTCGGCCTTCGTCGCTGCGGCGTATGAAGCTATACGCCTCACTCCTCTGGCCTCGCGCGCCGCGCATCTGGGACACTTTTGAACGGCATGTGGAGAAAAAGATTTCCAAGTGGAAAGTGGGGGTACATTTACTGTTAATATGACGTTTAGCAATCGGCGAACGTCAGCGAAGTGAATCCGGCGCATGCCGGATGCACTCCGTTCGCGTTGCTGCGGCCTACGAAAAGTAGGCCTCACTCCGCGATACTCGCGCGCCTTGTCTCTGGACTTTTTCTAAACGTCATAATTATTTGTAGGAAAGGTAACGATGATTTCAGAAATGCAATGTGTCATTGCGAGGCGACTCGCAGGAGCCGTGGCAATCTGATCCATGGCATTGCTTAACTACCTGCCACAAAGGGCGCACATTGCAAAGGTAAATTAAAGTGGATTGTTCTGATTCGTCAGTTTTTTAGAAAGGAATTTTATTCATGTCATTTGAACCGAAAATACTGGGCATCGCCTGCAACTGGTGTACGTATACGGGAGCGGACCTGGCCGGGACGACGCGCTTGCAGTATCCGCAGAATCTGCGGGTGGTGCGCGTCATGTGCTCGAGCCGCATTAATCCTTCGTTTATTTTCCGGGCGTTTCAGCTGGGGGCCGACGGCGTGCTGGTGGGCGGCTGCCATCCCGGAGATTGTCATTACAACACGGGCAATCTGTACGCGAGAAGACGGCTGGCCGTGACCAAACGGATTCTGGAGTTTTCCGGCATGGAGCCGGGGCGGTTCCGGGTCGAGTGGATCTCCGCGTCCGAAGGCAACAAGTTTGCCGAGGTCGTCCGGGAGTTTACCGAGCAGATCAAAACCCTGGGTCCCCAGACCAAGTTCAAGATATCGCAATAAGTTGGGAGAAGATATGGCAATCAGTTTTGAACACATTGAAGAAAAATTAAAGACGGAAGCAAGGCGCCTTCTGACGGAAGGGGCCGTGAGTGTTGTCCTGGCTTACGGCAAAGGCTACGATGAGAACCATCCCCTGCCTTATGCCGCCAAAACCCCGGACGACGTGGAAAATATCGTCTTTAACGAATACTGCACCCACAACCTGGCCCGGTATCTGGTCCGGTACCCGCGGGGAACGAAGATCGCCGTCGCGGTCAAGGCGGCGGACAGCCGCGCGGTTATCCAGCTCATTCAGGAAGAAAAGGTCTGCCGGGAAGACCTCGTCGTTTTGGGCATTCCCGTGTACGGTATGAAAAATCCCCGGACCAAAGAAACGATTGACGGCAAGACCACGGGCGGCCTTTACAATCCTGTTTTGTATGACATCCTTTTGGCTGAAGAAGTGCACGGGCAGCCGGTTGCCTCTCCGTATGACGTGCTTGCCGAATACGAAGCGATGGATCAGGAGGCGCGCTTTGCCTTCTGGAAAAATGAATTTGACCGCTGCATCCGCTGCTACGCCTGCCGCAAGGCCTGCCCGATGTGCTACTGCGATCCCTGCTTCATCGACCAGAACAAACCCAAATGGGGCGACAAGTCGCCGCAGTCCCACGGCAACCTGATGTATCACCTCACCCGGTTTCATCATCTGGCCGGCCGGTGCATTGACTGCGGTGAATGTTCGCGCGCCTGCCCGGTGGATATCCCGCTCTACCTGTTCCACAAGAAGGTGGCCAAGGAATGCGAGGAAATGTTCGGCCAGGCCGCCGGCATGAAGATCGAGGATAAGCCGGTGCTGGTGAATTTCCGGGTCGACGATTCCGATAAAATTTTGGAGTGATTAAAAGGAGCTCTCTCGTGTTAAAGAAAACAACCATTGATAAATTACCTGAACTCGCCGCCCATCTGATGGAGAAGGGAACGCTCATCGCCCCGGTCAAGGAGGCCCGCGGTTTCAATTTCCGGAAAATCACGGACCCGGGACAGGTGAATTTGATTTTTCACAATACCATTCTCAGCCCCAAATCCGCGTTCTTTCCGCAGATGGAGGATTTCGTCCGCTACCAGACAGGCGATTCCGTTCTGGATGCCGTGCCCGTGGATCTGCATCTGAAGCCGACGTTCCTTTTCGGCGTCCGTCCCTGCGACGTGAAAAGTTTTGAGATTATGGATATCCACTTTTCCGGCACGGGCGTCGCCGACCCTTACTGGCAGCACAGGAGGGAACATACGACGATCTTCGGGTTTGCCTTCGATACAAGTGAAGCGGCGGACCCGGCGGAATTCTACCATACGCTGGGCATCGGCGCCGCCGATCCCGAAGGCAGCGATATCTTTATGCTGCGGAAGGACGACGTCCTGTTTCTCCGGGCGATTACCCCCCGGGGAGAAAACCTGATGGCGCAATTAACGCCGCTCGGGAATACTTCGGATGACGAATATCAATATTTTAACGACTACATCGCCAGGGGGCGCGATTATAAAACCCGCTTCACTTGCGTGGACCCGCAGGAAATTGCCAAAGACTTTGAAGATATTTTCCACAATATGGATTTCTGGACGAAGGTTTCCCAGGCGTGTTTAAGCTGCGGCGTCTGCACCTTTGTCTGCCCCACCTGTTATTGTTTCGATATCTGCGACGAGACGCTTTTCAGCAAGGGCACGCGCCGCCGGGTCTGGGACGCCTGCATGTTCACCGATTTCACGCTGGAAGCCAGTGGCCACAATCCCCGGACGGTCGTCTCCCAGCGGCTCAGGCAGAAGATCAGCCACAAATACTCGTTTCACATCCGCAAGTACGGACCCATTTCCTGTGTCGGCTGCGGCCGTTGCACGCGCTACTGTCCGGTCAGTATCGATATTTTTTCCATCGTCGAGCAAGCGGTGAAGGCCGAATGGCGGAAAAAGGTATAAAGAAAAAAAGATAGGAAGAGAAGATAGACATTTAATGAAAGAACGTAATGCATCACAGCTGACGAAGTCAAGAAGAGAGGAAAGATGACAGACAATAATCCTTACATTCCCATGCCGGTGGAAATATCCAAGATCATCGACGAAGTGGATACACACGACATTAAAACCTTTCGTTTCACTTTTCTGAACAAGGAAGATGAGCAGAATTTTCTCTATCTGCCCGGCCAGTTCGCTGAACTATCGATTTACGGAAAAGGGGAGTCGCCGATCGGCATCGCTTCGTCTCCGACCGATCCGGGGTACGTGGAGTTTACCGTGCAGAGAGCCGGAAGCATTGTGCCGGGGCTGGTGACGGCCGCCCTGCATGATATGGAAGAAGGCGGGAAAATAGGATTGCGGGGGCCTCTGGGGCATCCGTGGCCGATTGAGTTTCTCGAAGGAAAGAATATTGTCGTTGTGGGCGGCGGCTTTGCGTTTACGACGCTCCGATCACTGATCAATTATATGCTGCACAAGGACAACCGCGCGCGCGTAGGCGAGATCACCGTGATTTACGGCGCCCGAACGCCCGGCCTGCTTCTCTATAAAGATGAACTGGCCGCCTGGGAGAAACGCCACGACATCAAAACGGTCATCACCGTGGACAAAGGCGATGAAACCTGGAAGGGACGTCAGGGATTTGTGCCCGCGGTCTGCAAGGAGGTTGCACCTCAGCCTGCCAATACCGTGGCCGTGATCTGCGGTCCGCCCGTCATGATCAAATTCACGCTGCCGGTGTTTTTCGAGCTGGGTTTTTCCAAGGAGAACATTCTGACGTCGCTGGAAATGCGCATGAAATGCGGCATCGGCAAATGCGGCCGCTGCAATGTCGGCTACAAGTATGTCTGCTCGGACGGTCCGGTGTTTTCGTTGGCGGAGTTGGAAGAGTTGCCGCGCGACTTCTGAACGACTTTGGAAAATTTTCATAGGCTGCGTTGTGCTTCGCTTTGCGTCGTTGCGACCTACCGAAAAGTAGGCCTCACTCCGCAAATCTCGCACGCCTTGCCTCTGAGAAATTTTGCAAAGCCGTTAATTGCGTTGACATCTATATCCCCGACGTATGAAAATATATGTCTCCGCAGCCTCCTCCTCGCCGCCTCGTTATGCTTTGACGGCGACCGGGTGGGAGAGGCGAAATCGAATCCGCTCGGTCATCTCGTTTGATTATCAATTCATGTTGAGCGACGGAAAGGATAAACGATGAAAAAATATTTTGCGGTCTTACTCATCATCACTTTCATTACCGTTTCGGCTTTTGCCGCGGACGATGTATTTTCGAAACTCGATAAAAACAGAGACGGCAAAATCAGCAAACAGGAATACATGGACGCGGTGAAGGGCAACTTCGACAAATTGGACAAGAATCACGACGGCATCCTGACGCGCGATGAACTCAAAGCGCTCAGCAAAGAGGATATGGAAAAGTTCATCAGTGAAACGGATACGGACAACGACGGCAAAATCGTCAAAAGAGAATTTGAACAGGCCGCCCAAAAGCGGTTTCACAATTTGGATAAAAATAAAAACGGTTTTATCGATCAGAAAGAGTGGTTGAAAGGCGATTCCCGGGACCGCTCACCGTTTACGCAGTTTTCATTTTAGCGAACGCGACGACTTCCGGGACGAGAGGCAGAAAATATCATATCCCTGCCGCCGTCCTATCAGATCTTTGTGCGGCTTTTCAAAGGATGTTTCTAGACCATCTGCCCGAGCGTCCGATAAAAAAAATAGCATCCGAAGCCGACCAGGAACAGGCCGGCGATCATCGAGATCAGGCGGGTAACCCGTTCATTGACGATCTTCTTCCCCCAATGCAGTGCCAGGGCCAGAAATAACACCCACAGAAAACACCCGAGCAAAATCGACAGGCACGACAGGAAAGCGGACAGACTGGTTTGGACAGGCCCCTGCGATGCCGCAAGCGCGCCAAAAACGCCCGTCCACCAGACGACGGTCATGGGAGAAGAAATCGCCAGCGCAAACCCCGCCGCAAAAGGATGAGAGAAAATCCTGCCGGATGGCTCGTCCGGCCGGGCTGTCTTCTTGAAATACTCCCGAACGTTCATCATCCCGAGATAGATCAGGATGAAGCTGCCGGCGACTCCCAGAAAACGCGAAACGACAGGATTGTTGAGAAAAGCGGTGAGACCAAAGAAGATCAGCGTCAAATAGGTCGCATCCGCGCACATGGCTCCAGCGCCCGTGAGCACGGCTTGACGGAAGCCGCGCGTCAGGCCCCGCTTGATGATTTCCACGTTAACCGGTCCGATCGGCGCGGCCAGCGTCAACCCGAGCAGGATGTTTTGCAGCAGTGTAAATTTTTCCATCGGATACATCTCAGGGATGAAGAATTTCCCGTTGCCTCGCCGTATAGCATGTTGGTCCGCGGGGCGCAAGACCAGGGCGCCCGTAAAGGCGGATGATTTGTTTTCATTGTCTTTTTCAAGTTGATTTTTTGTACCGATTGCCCTAAGGTGCGGCCAATATTTCTTAAGGAAGACTTTATGAACTTTACCCGGTCGCCGCTTCAACGCGGCTATACCAATCAAATTCTGAACATTGATTTAAAGACGGGAGATGCGGCAGTTCGGCCGCTGCGCGTCAAAATACGCGACTTTTTTATCGGCGGCCGAGGGCTGGGGCTCTATCTGCTCCATGAAAACGTCTCCGCTCAAACAAAAGCGGATGATCCGGAGAATCCGCTGATCTTTTCACCTGGCCCCTTGGGCGGCATCCCGCAGTTTCCGGGAACCAGCAAGTGCATGGCGATTTCGCTTTCGCCGCTGACCCATATTCCCGGCGTGTCGAATTTCGGCGGCCATTTCGGCGCGTATTTGAAATATGCCGGATTTGACGCGCTCACCATCACCGGCATTGCCAAACAGGATGTGATGATCGTGATCGACGGCTTTACTTCTCAAGTCACCATCAGGCCCGCCCCGGCCGCCGATCAGGTCTTTAATCTGGAGACGGCCATCGTGAATCAATTTTTAAGCGAAGGCCGTGAAAAGAGGGACATCACGTTTTTGACGACCGGCGTCGGCGCGGCCAATACCTTGTTCGGCTGCATCAACAGCCACTACTACGACGCCACCAAACCGGTGGACGGGAAGAAGGGTCTCTTCCGCACCAAGCAGGCGGGGCGAACGGGTCTGGGCACCGTGATGAGCCGCAAGCGCATTACGGCGGTGGTCGTTCTGGCTGCGTTTCCGCGCGGGGATAATCCTTACGGCGCGGCGGATTGGGAGCAGGTCAAGAACGCCGGAATGAAACTTCACGATATCGTCAAGGATGTCGATCCGCAGGCGCTGCAGATGCATCTGAAAGGCTCCGCTGGGCTGATCTCCTTTATGAACAAGGAGGAATATCAATCGCTGCCGGTGCACAACTATCAGCTCGGTTCGCATCCGCAGGCGGGAGATATCTGCGGCAAAACGTATGCGGAGAGATTATTTGAGCATCGCGGCATGGACGGCTGTTTCCCGGGATGCAATCTGCGCTGCACGAAGGGCGGCTGGGTGATGCTGACCTCCGGCGATCATTGCGGCCGCCGGGTCTGGGTCGACGGTCCGGAATATGAAACCGCCGCGGGCTTCGGCTCCAACCTGGGCATGTGGCATCCCGAATTCATCATGGAAGCCAACTGGCACTGCGACAATTACGGCATCGACACCATCACCACGGCCGTCATCATGGCCTTCCTGATGGAGTGTTATCAGCGCGGTTATCTGACCGCCGCGGAGGCAAATGGTTTTGTTCTTGCCTGGGGCGATGAACAGGCCGCGCTGCAATTCATCCACGATCTGGCGCACGGCGCGACCGAACTCGCGCGGATGGCCGGCCGGGGCATGGTGGAACTCATGAAGTGGGTCGCCGAAAAATACGCTGCGCGGACCGGCAAGCCCGCTCCGTTTGCTGAACTCGAACAGTTCGCCATGCAGACCAAGGGGCTGCCCTTTTCGCTTTACCGGACGCACCGGTCTTTGTCGATGCAGGCCTCCTATGCCGCCGCGAGCGACATCGGCGCACATCACGCCGCCGCCTGGCTCGTCAAAGTGGATTTGCTGGGCGCCTTCCCGACGTTTGAAGACAAGGCCCGGGCTCTCATCACCTATCCGCGGGTGCGGCTGGGCAACGACAACCTGGGGCTCTGCAAACTTCCCTGGGTGGATGTTTTCAATCCCGAGTCCATGAAGCGCGGCGGCGCGGACGTTTACATCAATCCGGCTTCCCAGGAGCTTTATGCGGATTTTTACAACGGCATGCTGGGCACGAAGCTCACATGGGAGCAGATCTTTGAACAGACCGACCGGGATATCAACCTGCAGCGCGTGATGAATGTTCTGTCGTTTGGATCGCAGACCGGCGAACATGACTGGATTCCCGACCGGGCCATCGGCCCCACGGAAGACGCCCTTTATGATGCGGAGAAAGATTATAATGACGGCCAGCTGAGCGCCATTTTAAGCAGATCCCTTCCGGATGTCCAGGCGATGGCCACATCCGAGAAGCGCGGCCTTTTGATGGCGCATCGGAAAAGGGAACTTCGAAAATTAATCGATGTTTACTATGAAGAGCGCGGCTGGTCGAAAGCCGGCATTCCGAAAGTGGACACGCTAAAAAGCATCGGCCTGTGGGAATTTTTGAGCAAAGAGGCTCAGGAGAGAATCACCCAAATGAACGGCTGACAATCAAATCAGGAGGCGCAGGATTCTTTGCACAAAAATTCGAATGCGGCCAATCCGTCTATGAAACCTGGTTTCTTTTGTCCGGTCATAAGACATCCCAATTCTTTACACTATCCCCCGGATAATGACGGGGGCGCACCATTCCCGGCGCTTCCAGACGTGCATATCCGGGCACGGCTTCACCCATAGGGAATTTACTCCTTTTCCAGCGTCCCCTCCGGCATTGATTTTGCTCCTTCGGGCTTTGGCGTGCTGCGGTATTGACAAATCTCGCTTTTTGTCCCAATACTGCAAGCGACACGCGCAGGCGTGATCGACACCTCCGGCCGCACTTCAGGCGGCGGAGAGAAAAGAGGTACGAAATGCTGGAAAAAATCGGAAAAAAGGAAGAACCCCTTTTGAAAAGGGAACAAAAGACGGAAGCCGAAGGCGTGACGCGTCGCCAACTCATTGCCGGGGCGGCGGTGACGGCCGGCGTTGTCGGGACGGGAATGCTGTTGCCGCGCTCTCTTCAGGCGGTGGACGTTCCCAAGAAGTGGGACCGGGAGGCGGATGTCGTCATCATCGGCACTGGTTTTGCCGGCCTGTCAGCCGCCATTGAGGCCCATGACGCAGGAGCAAAAGTCATTCTGATCGAAAAGAGCCAGGTGATCGGCGGCAATTCAGTGATTGCCAGCGGCGCCTACAACGCCGTTGATCCGGGCCGGCAGAAAAATCAGGGCATCGAGGACTCGATCGATCTTCATTACAAACAAACCCTGGAAGGCGGTGATTTTCGCGGCGATCCGGAAAAGGTCCGTTTCCTCGTGGAACACGCAATGGAAGGCGTCGAATGGCTGGAAAAAATGGGCGTCGCCTTCGAGCCGAAAGTTTACACCGTGATCGGCGCGCTCTGGCCGCGCAGCCATGATCCGGCGAACAAGGGCCGGGGCGGCGCCATCGTCCGGGGCCTGAAAAATCAGGTAGACAAACGGCAGATCCCCGTCCTGATCCCCTGCGCGCTCACCGGCATCGTCCGCCGGAAGCCCGCGGAGGGCAATGTTCTCGGGATTGAAGCCGAGTATCGCAAAAAAAAGATGTACATTAAGGCGAAGCGGGCCGTCGTACTGGCAACGGGCGGATTCAGCGCGGACGTGCCCATGCGTTCCAAATACAATCCGCAACTGGACAAGGAAATTCCCACGACCAATGTCAAAACGGCCACGGGCGAAGCTATCACCTATTCGGAGGATATCGGAGCGGACGTCGTCGGGATGGACTACATTCAGCTTTTGGTCGCCTGCAACTTCTATACGAAACAGTACGGCTCCCTGACCAACCTGGGCATCGACTCGGCCGTTTTCGTGAACACGGCAGGAAAGCGGTTTGTCGCCGAGGACGCCCGGCGTGACGTGCTGGCCGCCGCCATCCTGAAAGAGCCGCAGAAAGTCCTGCTGTGGGTGGCGGACGAACGCTGCACCAAGCGGTTCAATCCGGCCATGACAGAGCAGATTCTCAAGGACGGCCTGGCTTTCAAAGCCGATACGCTGGAGGAACTGGCCAAAATCCTGAATGCAAAATTCTCGATGCCCGAAAAGACGCTTCTGGAAACCGTCCGCAACTACAATGAAATGGTCAGGAAGGGGAAAGACGAAGAGTTCGGCAAGAAGTCGGCCAATCTGAAAACGATTGAGCAGGGTCCCTTCTATGCCAGTCCCACGCAGGCGGGCGTCCACCACACCATGGGCGGACTGCGCACCAAAGGCACGACGGGCCAGGTGATCGACCGTTACGGGAAAGTCATTCCCCGGCTCTATGCCGCGGGAGAAGTGACCGGCGGCGTCCACGGGACGAACCGTCTGGGCGGCAATGCAACGGCCGACTGCATCGTGTTCGGCCGGCTGGCCGGCATCAATGCAGCGAAGGAGACATAAGCCGGCGATCAGGGCGGCCGTTGATACGGCGCCGCGCATCAATTATAGAGGGTCAAGTCTCCTCCTGGCTCAGCTTAAGCCATAAAGAGACTTGGCCCTTTGCGTTTTGAAATATCCTAAAAACCTTTCGACGCGCTCCCCCCCCCGGATCATGGCACGCTGCATGCGGCATCCCGGGTGCGTCCGGGTGTGCTTGTCCAGGCTGGTTTCATCCATGGCATAGCCGCTCGCTTACGGGAATTTGCATTCTGCCAGCGTCCCCTTACATATTTTCTTGACAGATCCAGCCGGTCCCGTTACTAGTAATCCATATTCAAAGTCTCTTATCACGTTTTCGAATAACAACATTCATTACGGAGGTGATGCTATGAAGAAACTCTTTATGGTTTTGACGGCGGTCTTCCTCATGATGATTACCGTCGGCGGCACGGCATGGGCTTTGACGCTTACTATAACCGATGACGGGCGAAAGCTGGAGAGCAGTGTGCCTTTCCTGGTGGCCAAGTGCGGCCCCGGGGATTCCGATTGCGACGGCGTGCTCCAGGAATTCGAAGATGCCGTTCTCCAGCGGTTAAATCCCAAATTCGAACTCGACGAAGACGAACCCTGGCTCAGAAACCGCAGTGTCGACAAAGCGGTGAATTTCGGACGCGTAACCGTCTATCCCAGCCGCGAAGATCCCAAATATCTGCTGGTGAATTTTGCGGTGACCTGGAGCCGCGATTACGGCCGGGACACGCTGCCGGGGAGGGGGCCCTATATTGACTATTACAACAAAGTTATCGCGATCAAGCATAACGGAGACGTCGAACGCATCACCGAAGCCTGGGAGATCGTCGATAACCGGACCGCTCGGCTGAAATGGGTTTATATGTCCGCGCACAGCGGCGAAAGCCTCCATTCGGGCGTCTGGTCGGCGCAGGGCGAGTCGTGCAACCCCGGTAAGGTTAAATTGGCCGTGGACCAGAATCTTTGCGCCAGGGTTCAATTTGAAGACAACCGCGTCAAGGTGCAGGCCTCGGAAGGCAAGCACGCCATTTATCCGACGGTAAAGGTCTGCGAAGACGTGCGTCTGGTGGCGACGATCGGCGAGGATTGCGGCGGCGGCGGCACTCACCTGTTTTCGGTTTACAACGCCGGCGAGCCCGATCATCCCCTGATGGACGACATCAACGCCATTTTTCCCGGCGAAAAAATCTGGACCGCCACGGATTTCTGCGGCAGCAAAAGGACGAGCTCCTATAATCCCGCTCTTCCCTGCATCGGCCACAGGATCGGCAGTTCGCTCGAAGATCCGGACGGAAAGCTGAAAACAATGCTGACGGCGGTTGCCGCCAAGAAGCATACCCCGTTGCCGGCCGGACGTTATAAAGAGTCGTGCGACACCATAAGTTACGACGCCGATAACGACCGGCTCACGGCGCACTGCAAAAGAAAGAACGGCTCGTGGAATAATTCCGCCAATCACGTTGGCGGTCAGCAGTGCATCAGACAGGGCGGAGAACTGGCCAATTGCGACGGGAATATCGACTGCATCAATGTGAATCTCCCGAACGTGGGCTCTTACAAAAATTCATGCTGGTGCTGCCGCATGGACGGCGACACGCTGCGCTGCCACTGCAATAAGAAAGGCAGCGGGTCGAACTGGACGGGCCTGAGCCATGCGCGCCAATACAGGGATATCTGGAATGACAATGGACATCTGAAAGGCCGGTAATTCCATTTTCATGCGGTGATGAACCAAGACCCCGTGGGAAAATCTCACGGGGTCTTTTCAATGAGGCGCCCCAAATCCGCCTGAACATGACGATTGCTTTTGGAAATTCTTAAGAAGATCGGGGCAGACTCATTGCGTTTCCAACGGTGCTCCGGTCGTGCTTGTCCGGGTACTGTTTCTCTCGTGACATTAATTCTCGATCGAAGTAATTTTCTTTTTTAACAACCGAGATTATTGTACTTTTTAAAATGCGTTTTTTCTCTTGACGGGAACTAGATAGGATGTCCCTCTCCACTTCCACTTTGGTCATTGCGAGCGGACCCTCGGGACGCGCGGCAATCTCTTTCCCGCTGTCATTGCGAGGAGGCCCTCGGCCGACGTGGCAATCCCGCATTCCAAAAGGGCGCAATTATACCGGGGCATGCCTTTGCTCAATGTCCTCGACTGTGGCGCTAAGCTTGCTCCGCGACAGCCGAAAACCCGCCCGTCGAGCTCAGGCAGTTCGGCTGTCTGACGCGACGCTTCGCCGGGACC
>SBEK01000031.1 GCA_009668925.1 Deltaproteobacteria bacterium | reverse complement strand
GATAATACCCTATGAAAGTTGATACCATGCGCCGGATCGATTATTATGTCGGCGTTCCCCTTTGTTTCATCGGCACCGCGCTCGTCAAGTTATTCCGGATGTTCGTAAAGCCCGAGTACGGGAAGGCGTGCAATGTTTTATTTATCGAACTTTCGGAAATGGGCAGCGCCATCCTTGTAGACCCGGCCATGAGAAAGCTTACCCGGGAGACGGGCGCCAATCTCCATTTTGCGATTTTCAAGAAAAATAAACCCAGCCTGGAATTGCTGAAAACCGTACCGGATCAAAACATCTATACGATCCGCGAAAACAGTATGCTGCTTTTTGTTGTCGATACGTTGAAATTCTTCCTGTGGACGCGAAGAAGAGGGATCGATGCGGTGATTGATCTGGAGCTTTTTTCGCGCTTTACAGCCCTGTTGACGGGCTTTTCGGGGGCCCGGTCCAAAGTCGGTTTTCACGCCTATTATAATGAAGGCCTTTATCGCGGAGGCTTTTTGACCCATAAGGTGTCCTATAATCCCCATATCCACATTGCCGCCAATTTCATTGCGTTGGTCAACGCCCTGAAATCGTCAAAAGAAGAAATTCCGTATTCCAAGACAAAAGTATCCCCTGAAGATCTCGTGCTCGCCAAAACCTCCGTATCCCGCGAGGAGCGGGAATCCATGATCAAGATCATCGGGGAATGTTTTGCCGGCTTTGATCCGCAAAAGCAAAAAATAATCCTGATCAATCCCAATGCCAGTGAACTGTTGATTCAGAGACGCTGGCCGCCGCCTTTTTATGTCCGGCTCATTCAGATGATTCTGGACAAATGCCCGCGGGCGCTGGTTTTGATTACCGGAGATCCGCGCGAACGCGAAGAGGCCCAGCAACTGAAGGAACAGGTAGACAATGACCGGTGCGTCAACTTTGCGGGAAAGGTCAAATTTGCGCAATTGCCGTCCCTGTACAGCGTTTCAGAGTTCATGGTGACGAACGATTCCGGCCCCGGACATTTTGCCGCCGTAACCGATATGCCGACCTTTGTCTTATTCGGTCCGGAAACCCCTGCGCTTTATGGATCCCTGGGCCCGACGACGCCCATTTTTGCGGGGCTGGCCTGTTCTCCGTGCGTCAGCGCCTCCAACCATCGCAAAACAGCCTGTAAAGACAATGTCTGTCTTCAGGTGATCGAACCGTCACATGTATTCGAGACTATCACGCCCAACCTGGAGCTGATCAATGCCCCGAGCTGAGAAGCAGATATTTCTTTTGATCATCGCGCTCTTTTTGATACGTCTGATGGTGTCGCCGTTCTTCGGGCTGGGTGTGGACGAAGCGCATTATATCCTGTATGCCAAATATCTCGATTGGAGCTATCTGGACCATCCGCCCCTTGTGGGCTGGCTGCATGCGCCGTTCTTTTACATTATGGGGACGAATGAATTTTTGGCCCGCCTGCCGGCCATCCTGCTTTTTGCGGCAACATCTTATTGCTGCTATCTGTTTATCTTCAGGATTACGCAATCGGCGGGGCTTTCGTTATGGTCCGTTCTCGCGTTGAACTGCTCTTTTATGCTCAACGCCCTGGGCCTTATGCTCCTGCCCGATTCGATTCTTTTGCTCCTGGTTTTCCTGCTGATCTTCGCTGCCGAGAAAATTATCCGCGATAAAAAACCGCTGGATTTTATTTTCCTCGGCCTCGTCCTGGGCTTAATGGGACTCGCCAAATATACGGCCATCCTGCTGGTTCCCCCTCTGATCGTGTTCTTCCTGATGAAAAAAAGATACGATATTATCTTTTCGCCTTACATGGTCCTGGCGGCGGCAATCGCGCTTTTATTGATCGTGCCGGTGATCTACTGGAATGCCCTGCACGATTTCGCCAGTTTCCGCTACCAGGGCTCGCATGTGTTCGGGTCACTGGCGTCGAGCTTCGAGTATTTTGTCGTGTCGCTGGCAGCCCAATTCGGTGCCTACAGTCCGTTTTTGTTTGTTGTCGCCGTCTACGGTTTTTTCAAAGTTCTGCGTGACCCGAATGATTATCTTCGACTGGCCGTCTTATTTGGCGGCACCCTCCTGGTCTTCTTTATGGTGACTTCGGTTTATGAACGGACGCTTCCCCACTGGCCGTCCGTCTTCTATCTGCTGTTTATCCCGATCGGGACCTATCATTTGCTCCTGTCGCAAAAGAGATGGCGAAAGACATTTCTATACGTTGCCGTGGGAGCCAGTCTGATCGGGATGCTGCTTGCCTATGCGGAACTCGCCGGTAAATTTATCCCGTTTCCCGATTACAAATCTCCGTTTCGCGACATTTACGGATATCCGGAAATGGCGGCCAGGGCGGACGACATCATCAAGCGCGACATTTCATCCCGGCCCAAAGCTCTGGCCGTAACGAACTGGACTATGGGAAGCCGCGTGATGTATTACGGCCTGCCGTATAGACAGGACGTGTTCGTCATGGATTTCCGTCCGGACCAGTTTGATATCTGGCAAAGAAAATCGCCTCTGGGATACGACCTGCTTTTTCTCAATACGAGGTTTGAAAATATCGATGTCGGGCGGTTTCTGCGGTGCGATCATGTCGACGTTGCCGGCAAGATGGATTTGAGCCTCAATGGGTCGAAAGTAAACAGCGCGGAATATGTCTGGTGCCGTAATTATCAGGGAGTGAAAAAGTGAAAAAAAGATGGATCGCACTTCTGATCGTGACGGCAGGCATTGTCCTGTGTCTTATTGCCTACATCCGGTGGGATATTCCTGTTGCTTTTTACTGCCATGCTTTGAACCGGTCCGTTATCGATATTGCGGAAATGATTACAACGGCCGGAGAATCGAAATGGTATTTTATGCTGTTCGTGCCCTTATTCCTGATCTTCCGGGTGGTCCTGAAAAACAAAGACCGGGCGATGAAGATCCTTTTTCTGATTATCGCCCTTTCGGCGTCCGGTCTGGTAAGTACGCTCATCAAGTGGATTGCCGGGAGAAGCAGGCCCATTGAATTGTTTAACCGCAAGGCATTCGGATTCAATTTTTTTGAAGTGGGCTATGAACTGAACTCTTTTCCCTCGGGGCACGCCGTCACGGTTTTTTCTCTGGCAGCGGCTCTGTATATACTGTTTCCCCGGTTCGGAATTCTGGCGTTCATCCCCGCCGTCGCCATTGCGTTGAGCAGAGTGGTGATCACCTCTCACTACGTAAGCGATGTGATCGGCGGCGCCGTGGTCGGCACGGTCTGCACGCTGATCGTCAAATATTATTTTGACCGGTTTGGCGTCCGGCTTCCGAAACCGCCATCAGGAGACGCCCAATGAAGAAACGGTACGTTCTGGTTTTAATTCCCCTGATTCTCTATGTCGCCCTGCTCGGCGTCATGCCGCAGATGGAGCCGGATGAGGCCCGCTACAGCCTGATTTCCAGTGCAATGAATGAGACGGGCAACTACATCACGCCGCACATCAAGCACACCATTTATCTGGAGAAGCCGCCGCTGGCATCCTGGATGACGGCCATAGCCTTTAAGATCTTCGGCGAAAATGACTTTGCGGCGCGGTTGTTTGCGGGGCTTACGGCCTGGGGCTGCATTTTGCTGGTTTTTTTCATCGGACGCTATTTTCGCGATGAAAAGACCGGCCTTTATGCCGCGGCCGTTCTCACCGTTTCGGCTTTTCCTTTCGTTCTGGGACGGATTAATATTCTGGACATGCCGCTGACGCTTTTCCTGTGCCTGTCCATCTGGTTTGGATATCTGTCCGTGGGTGACGAAAGAAAACGATATGTGTCCTATCTGTTTTATCTGGTTTGCGCTCTGGCTTTCCTGACGAAGGGAGTGATCGGCGTCGTCTTTCCCTTCGCCATACTCGTTTTCTGGCTCATCTGGGCCGGACGCTGGCGCCACATCATCCGCCTGATTTCACCGGTGGGCATCCTGATCTTTCTGGCCGTCGTCAGTCCGTGGCTTTACCTCGCGCAAAAAGAGAATCCGGACTTTCTCTGGTTCTTCTTCGTCCGCGAACACTTTCTGCGCTTCACAACGCAGATGCACGGCAAGACAGAACCCTTTTACTACTTTATACCGATTATTATCGGCGGCACGCTTCCCTGGTCCGTCTATCTCATTCGGGCCTGGGTAAAGAACTGGAAATCCTATGTGTTCAAAAGGGACGAAAATAAGCTGTTGGCGGTCTGGTTTCTTTTTATCTTTCTTTTCTACACCGTGTCCTCCTCCAAACTTGCCACGTATATCGCCCCGGTATTTTTGCCCATCGCCCTGTTTGCCGGCAACCTGTTTCGAAATCATGAGGAGGGGCTGCCGGATGTATCCGGAAGGCGAAGAATAATTTACCGATTTGTTTTAGCGGCCGAGCTATTGATCATTACGATCGTTCTTCTTCTGCCGCCGATATTAAAGCAATACTCCGATCCCGCGAGGGGGCTGGTTGTCATGACATCCGACCGCTGGTGGATCTGCATCGTTCCAATCCTTGCCGCCGCCATTTTGCTGGCTTTCCTGCCGGACCTCGTTGCGCGGAGGCTCAGGCGAGGCTGGTTTCCGGCGGTCTACCTGCTTTGCTGTCTGCTATTGGGTGGAATGATTTTTCCGCTCAACGATTTTCTTTCTCCCTATCGCAGCGCGCTCGTCGCCCGAGACCCGATCTCCCGGCTGGTGCCTCAGGGACAGCTTTTGTATCAGTACCGCGTCAATTTCTATGGGATCGATTTTTATAACAGGATGCGGTCGGCGATCGTGGAGGATTTCGGCGAACTGGCGGACGGCATCGTGAAAATGCCTCCCGGGGAAAGAAAAAAATACTTTCTGTCGGTCGACGAATTTTTTCGGAAAATCGACGAGGGAAACGAGATTTACTGCATCACGCAGCATCAGGATAAACTCAAGCAACTGCGGTCACGTTATTCCTATGTGGACGTTCTCTGGGACAATAAGGCTTTTTATTTGTTGCGCATCAAGAAATGAGTGAGGGACCGAATGGCAATGAAAGTGAGAGAAGATTTCCTGCCCTTCAGCAGGCCGTCGATCGGTGAAGCCGAGATCAACAGGGTGGTGGCCTGCTTGAAGTCGGGATGGATTACCACCGGCGCCCTGTGTAAGGAATTCGAAGATAAATTCTGCGAACTGACCGGCGCGAAACAGGCTGTGACGCTGAACTCCGCCACCGCCGGCATGCATCTGGCGCTCGCCGCTCTGAACCTGCGGCCGGGTGACGAAGTCCTTACTCCGTCCATGACTTTTGCATCCACCATCAACATGATTGTCTTGCGCGGCGCCAAACCCGTCTTTGTCGACATTGATTATGGCACGCTCAACATGGACTGTAATCTGCTCGAAGCGAAGATATCGCCGAGAACTAAGGCGATCATTCCCGTTCATTTTGCCGGAGCGCCCGCGGATATGGATAGAATCGATGAACTGGCCCGCAAATACGACGTGACGGTGATCGAAGATGCCGCCCATGCAGTGGGCACTTATTATAAAGGAGTCCACGCCGGCGGCTTTGGCCACGCCGCCATTTTTTCGTTTCATCCGATAAAAAATATCACAACGGGTGAAGGCGGAATGATCACTCTTAATGACGCCCAGTTCGAAAAAAAATTGCGTCTGCTGAGATTTCATGGGATAGAAAGGGATGCTTGGAAAAGGTACGGCAAAGGAGGGAATCCCTCCTATGATATTATGGAGCCGGGCTATAAATATAATATGCCGGATATGCTTGCGGCATTGGGTCTGGCTCAACTGGAGCGCTGGCAGATATTGAATGCGCGCCGGCGTGTACTGGCCCAACTGTATCTCGACGGACTGGGGGGCATCCCGGAGATCGACTTGCCGCAGGTGCCGGCGTATGATCATGTTCATGCGTGGCATTTGTTGATCGTCAAAGTGAAGCACTGTCCCCGGGACGAATTTATGCAAAAGCTGGCTCAATATAATATCGGTTACGGATTGCATTTTCCGCCGGCCCATACTTTATCGTATGTCAGAAGAGCCTATAAGGAAGCCGGCATGTTTCTTCCGGAAACAGACCGGGCGGCGGATAGAATCATATCTCTGCCTCTGTTCCCCGATATGGCGGAAGACGACGTTCACTATGTTTGCGCTGCAATAAGGGAGATTGTGAAAAATGGCTAGGGTGCAAATCTCGGTGGTCATACCGGTGTATAATGAAGAAGCAAACCTGACGGCCCTGATGAAGAGACTGCTTCCGGTTATGCGCGGAACAGGGAAACTCTTCGAGGTGATTTTGATTGACGACGGCAGCAAGGACAACTCTCTTCAGCTGCTCAAGGAATTCACGGCGAATCCTTTTGTCAAGGTTGTCGAACTGACCAGGAATTACGGGCAGCACTCGGCCATCATGGCGGGATTTTCAGTTGTCGAGGGCGACATCGTGATTACGATGGATGCGGATTTGCAAAATCCTCCGGAAGAAATACCGAACCTGATTCGGGTGATGGAGGAGGGAAGCTACGATGTTGTCGGCACGATCCGCAAGGGCCGCAAAGATTCTTTCCTGCGCATCTGGCCGTCTAAAATCATCAACATGGTGGCGCGAAAGATTACCGGCGTCAGTATGCGCGACTGGGGATGCATGCTGCGCGCTTATCGGCGTCCGGTGGTGGAACGGATGATGGCCTGCCACGAGCAGGCCACTTTTATTCCCGCGTTGGCGACGGTATTTGCCAAGCGTGTCGCGGAAATTGAAGTCGCTCACGAGGAGCGGTTCGGCGGCAAGTCGAACTACCCTCTAAGAAAACTGATTAACCTGCAGTTCGATCTGGTGGCGTCTTTTTCAGATCTGCCCATGAAGCTGATCATGTACGGAGGCGTCTTGATGTCCGTCATGGGGGTCTGCTTCGGCGCATTTCTCGCCGTTGCCCGTTTGATATACGGTGTGCGCTGGGCCGCCGAAGGCATTTTTACGCTGTTTGCGGTTTTGTTTGTTTTTGTCGGATTGCAGTTTTTTGCATTAGGGGTCATCGGCGAATACATCGGCCGCATTTATCGGGAAGTCCGTAAACGGCCCGAATACGTTATCGAACAAATCCATGGACAAAAAGAGGACGGCGGCGCGCTGTGAAAACCGTTGTTTTAGCCTACCATAATATGGGGATCGCGGGGCTCAATGTCCTTGTTCAGCAGGGGTTTGAGATCGCGGCAGTCTTTACTCACGAAGATGATCCCGGTGAGAACTGCTGGTTTGGTTCCGTAAAGGACTGGGCGCTTTTGCATCATGTTCCCTGCTCTACGACCGCAAATATCAATGCCCCGGAGTGGATCGATAAGATATCGAACTTGAAGCCGGATGTTCTTTTCTCTTTTTATTATCGGAAAATGGTCTCAACAAAGATCCTGGAAATTCCAAGGCTCGCTGCTTTGAACCTGCATGGATCGATGCTGCCGGCTTATCGGGGCAGGTGTCCGGTAAACTGGGTATTGGTAAAAGGTGAAAGCGAAACAGGTGTGACCCTCCATTTTATGGTGGAAAAGCCCGACGCCGGCGATATTGTCGGTCAGCGATCCGTGCCGATCAGCTTTGACGACACGGCCGCCACATTGTATGAAAAATTATGCCGGGCGGCGGGAGAGCTGTTAAATGACCTCCTGCCGGTCATTAAGACCGGTCACATCCCCCGCATAAAACAAGATTTAGCCCAAGGCAGTTATTACGGCGGCCGACGTCCGGAAGACGGCCGCATCGACTGGTCGTTACCGGCTCATGAAATATACAACCTGATCCGCGCCGTGACGGATCCTTACCCGGGGGCTTTTTCTATCACGGAAAATGGCGACAAGGTCATCATCTGGTGGGGAAAGCCGGAAGCACTCTACACAAAAAGCGAACCGGGCGGCGTCGTAATGTGCGGGCAAGATGTACTTGTGGAAACGGGTAATCATGCTATACAGCTTCTGGACATAGAGGTGGGGGGAAAGAGAATGAGGGGTTTGCAGATCGGTGAATATTTTAAGACAGGAAAGGTGACAAGACTCAAATGAAAATACTGATACTGGGTGTAAACGGTTTTATCGGACATCATCTGGTCAATCGAATACTGGCGGAAAAGCCCGATTGGCAGGTATTTGGGATGGATTTGGGAACCGAGCGCATCGGCGCAGCATTGAATAATCCCCGCTTCAACTTTCTCGAAGGCGATATTTCGATCAATAAAGAATGGATCGAATATCATATTAAGAAATGCGACGTGATTATGCCGCTCGTGGCGATTGCCACCCCGAAAGCGTACGTGGAAGATCCCATCGGTGTTTACAATCTTGATTTTGAAATGAATATTCAGATCATCAAGCAATGCGTGAAGTATCATAAGCGCGTTGTCTTTCCTTCCACATCGGAGGTCTACGGAGCCTGTACCGATCCGGAATTCAAAGAAGATGAAAGTTATCTGGTCGTCGGGCCCATCAACAAGGAACGCTGGATATATTCCTGCTGCAAGCAGTTGCTGGACCGCGTCATTTACGGATACGGGACGAGGGGTCATCTCGAGTTTACCCTGTTCAGGCCTTTCAACTGGATCGGACCTAGACTGGACTCTCTGGACACGGCCAAGGAGGGAAGCTCCCGGGTGGTCACGCAGTTTATTGCAGAGCTGCTTTTAAAACGTCCGATTAATCTGGTGGACGGAGGCCGGCAGAAGCGGTGTTTTACATATGTAGACGACGGCATCGCCGCGCTAATGAAAATTCTGGAAAATAAGAATGACATCTGCAAGAATCAGATTATCAATATCGGAAATCCGCAAAATGAGTGTTCCGTAAAAGAACTTGCCGATATCCTGAAAAAATTATTTATGAGCCACCCTGACCACAGGAATGATTCGTCTTTTTCAGAGATTATTGAAGTGCCGGCGGATACTTTTTACGGCAAAGGGTATCAGGACATTTATACGCGCAAGCCGGACATCGAGAAAGCGCGACGCCTTCTGGACTGGGAGCCGAAAATTGACCTGATCGAATCCATGCGCCTGACGATCAACTCATTTTTGGATGAAAATAAAACTGTAACGTTATAAAGGTTTCCCGTCAAAAGACGCTATGGGAATGCTGGGTTTAAAAATTGATGTCGATACGTATTGGGGGATGCAAAACGGCGTTCCGCGTCTCTTGCAGACGTTAAGAGATTTCCAGGTCAAGGGCACTTTTTTTTTGAGCATTGGCCCCGATAACTCCGGACGAGCGGTCCTGCAACTCATCAAGAACCCGCTATTCCTGAAGAAGATGATGAGAACCAGAGCGGCCAGTCTTTACGGCTGGAAAACGGCTCTCTACGGGACTCTGTTGCCGGCGCCGCTGATTGCCTTATCGTCTCCCGGGATGGTTCGACGGATCATGGATGAAGGGCATGAAGTTCAATTCCATGCCTGGGATCACCGCAGATGGCAGGATGAGTTGCCGAAAAAGCCGGTAAAGTGGATAGAGCAGTGGTTTGAAGCCGGAGTAGAAGGCTTCGAAAAGTTGACGGGCAGAAAACCGACGGCTTTCGGTGCGCCATCCTGGCTGATCGATGACCGCGTATTGAACATCATCCCTAAATATCATTTTGACTACCTCAGTTGCACTCGGGCAAGAACTCCTTTCATCCATCAGGACGTCAATATTCCGGAGTTGCCTTCTGATTTGCCGTGTTTTGAGGAGCTTGATCCCGGAGAAGGCGAATCGGTTATTGTCAGCATCATCAAAAAAGACGGCCGTCATATTCTTCCCGTTCATGCTGAAGTTGAAGGGGGGATGTTTGAGGAGAAATTCAGGAGACTCTTAAAGCAGGTTTTAATGAGGGGAATTAAAGTTACTCGTCTGGAAGAGATGAGATCTGACATGGATATAAATCTTCTGCCCATCCGAAAGTACAGAATGGCTTTGCTGACCGGCAGGCATTCTCCCTGCGCGGTCTAGTGCTTTGTGATTTGAATCACAAAAATATTCAAAATTATTAAAGATTAACGCTATAGTGACGATTCACATTTCGACGACTTATTCTTGACTTTGGTTTTTCGGTGTGCTAGCTAACGAACCTTGTATGGCCGGATGCTTGTTTTGCAGTTCTGATTTCTAGGGGGGAAGATGTCGGACAACTTCTTTACACTCATGATTATACCTCGTAGAAAGAGCGCGGTTACCAAGATTTCTCTTTCCAGTAATGTTGTCCGTGGTCTTTTTATCGGTTCGATTCTCGCCGTACTTCTGACCCTGTATGTCATTTACGATTACGCCAGTATTAAAAGAGACCGGGTTGAACTCTCACGGCTGAGACAGCAGACGGCCGCACAATCAAAAGAGATAGTTGATTTGGCTTTAAAGGTGGACGAATTTGCCGATCGAATGGAAGAATTTAAGCAATTCGATAAAAAGATAAGGATCTTAGCTGCAAATCAAGTCGGCCGCGATAAGAAAATCCCCTTGGGCATCGGAGGATCAAATAACCAGCAGATTCGATTAAAAGAACTGATTGACCAGGATCGTGAAAAACTTGTTTCCGGAATGCGCAAGAGTATCGGTAAATTGAATGACGATGCCAATGAAAGAGAAACGAGTTTCAATGAATTATTAAAATTTCTGCATGAGCAAAAATCTCTTTTAGCCGCCACACCTTCGATATGGCCGGTAAGAGGATGGGTCACCTCTGAGTTCGGATCGCGGGAAGATCCTTTTGCTTCCGGAATCGAGTTTCACAAAGGCGTTGATATCGCGACAAGAATGGGAAGAGAAGTTATCGCCACTGCAGATGGACTTGTGACGGAGGCCGCGTATCGTACCGATGATGGCAATATCGTTAAAATAGATCATGGTTACGGTGTTTGGACGAGCTACGCTCATTTATCAAAATCGGCGGTTAAACAGGGAGTGCGTGTCAAAAGAGGAGACGTGATTGGTTACGTTGGCGATACGGGTCGAAGTACAGGTACTCATCTCCATTATGCCGTCTTTGTGAATAAAATTCCGGTCAACCCAAGAAAATACTTGAAATAATCATTCGATCTGCATTAATATTGCAAACTTCGGTCCCGAGTGGATACTTGAAGTGTTGGAATATTTTGGCAAAATATTCCCGGTAAGAGTCTGCGTTTTAACTGACTCGAAATAGTGTATTATAATTTGCCGGTTAAGATACCGGATTTTTTTGTGAAGGTGCTGAAATGCTGGATACAATCCTGAAGAAGATAGTCGGAACAAAAAATGACAGAGAATTAAAAAGACTATCGCTGCTGCTCGACGAAGTTAATCATTTTGAAACCACACTGATGTCGTTAAGCGACGCTGAACTGCAAGCTAAGACACCGTATTTTAAGAACAAAATAAATAATGGCGCAACGCTCGATGACATTCTCACAGAGGCCTTCGCGGTGGCCAGAGAAGCATCACGCCGGACGCTCATGATGCGCCCTTTTGATGTGCAGGTTATCGGCGGGATCGGTTTGCACGAAGGCAAAATTGCCGAAATGAAAACCGGTGAAGGCAAAACACTCGCCGCTACCATGCCTTTATACCTGAATGCCCTTGAGGGTAAAGGTTGCCATGTTGTAACGGTTAATGATTATTTGGCTCATCGCGATGCCGATTGGATGAGCCCCATTTATCGTTTTCTGGGATTGACGGTAGGAGTCATTATCCACGGTATGGATGACAACGAGCGTCGCGAGGCTTATGGTGCGGATATTACTTACGGCACCAATAACGAATTCGGTTTTGACTATCTCCGGGATAACATGAAATTCAGCCTCGAAGAATATGTTCAGCGGGAATTCAATTACGCTATCGTAGATGAAGTCGATAGCATCCTGATCGATGAAGCCCGTACCCCGCTCATTATTTCCGGGGCTTCGGAAGACTCGACTGACAAATACTACAAGATCAATCAGATTATTCCCCGTCTGAAGAAAGACGTGGACTACACGATTGAAGAGAAAAGCAAGACAGTCGTTTTGACGGAGGAAGGCGTTTCGAATGTTGAGAAATATTTAAATGTTCAGAACCTGTATGAACCCAGAAATATTGAAATCGTGCATCATGTGAACCAGGCCTTACGGGCTCACACGTTATTCAAGAGGGATGTGGATTATCTGGTCAAGGATGGTGAAGTCATCATTGTTGATGAATTTACCGGCCGGGTCATGCCGGGCAGACGGTACAGCGACGGTCTGCATCAGGCTCTGGAGGCAAAAGAAAAAGTCAAAATCGAAAAAGAGAATCAGACCCTGGCGTCCATTACCTTTCAAAACTATTTTAGAATGTACAAGAAGCTCGCCGGAATGACGGGGACCGCTGATACGGAAGCCGCGGAATTCAAGAAAATCTATAACCTTGACGTCCTGGTTGTGCCTACCAATATGCCGATGATTCGCCAGGATCATAACGATTTGATTTATAAAACGGAGCAAGAAAAGATTAAAGCCGTCATCGAAGAGGTGAAAGCTTTAAACAAAGCCAAGCGCCCCGTGCTGATCGGGACCATTTCCATAGAGAAGTCGGAACAACTAAGTAAATACCTCACGCGTGCCGGGGTGAAGCACCACGTTCTGAATGCGAAAAATCACGAGAAAGAAGCGGAAATCGTCGCGCAGGCCGGGCAGCCCGGACAGGTTACCATTTCCACCAACATGGCGGGCCGCGGTACGGATATCAAGCTTGGCGAAAACGTCGCGGAGGTGGGTGGACTGCATATTTTGGGTACGGAGAGGCATGAAAGCCGCCGCATCGACAATCAGCTGAGAGGAAGAGCTGGCCGGCAGGGAGATAACGGTTCATCGCGTTTTTACCTTTCTCTGGAAGACGACTTGCTCAGGGTATTTGGAGCCGAACGAATATCATCCGTTATGGATACCGTCGGTATCGAAGAAGGCCAGCCCATAGAACACAAGTATATTTCGCGGGCGATTGAAAACGCCCAAAAGAGAGTGGAAGGCCAAAATTTCGATATCAGAAAGCATCTGCTCGATTATGACGATGTCATGAATAATCAGAGAAAAGTTATTTATGAACAGCGCAAAAAAGTGTTACGTGGCGAAGGCTTATGGTCTGATATTGAAGAAATGGTTGAAGAAATTGCCGGCGAGTTGTTGCAGGAATTTGCCGGCGACAAAAAACATCCCCAGGATTGGGATCTCAAGTCTCTGGAAGAGGCTTTATTCAAGCAGTTTAATTTGCGTCTAAGCATAAGCAATGAAAAAGGAATTGACTCCGTTGACGGTCTCCGATCTTATATCCTGGAAAATGTCCTAACCTATCTGCACGGCAAGGAAAAAGAATTTGGTCCGGAACTGATGACTTATCTCATGAAAGTTATTATGTTACAGGCCATTGATACCCATTGGAAAGAACATTTGCTTGCGATGGACCACTTAAGGGAAGGCATTGGTCTGCGCGGCTACGGCCAGAAAGATCCTGTCCGGGAATATCAGCGCGAAGGGTATTCGATGTTTATGGAAATGATCGGCCGCATCAAAATGGACACGCTGGAAAAACTTTGCCTGGTCAGAATCCAAAAAGAAGAAGAAGTCGAGGAAATCAGGCAAAAGCAAAAACAGGATTATGTCCTGAGTCGCGGTGAGGACACTCCGGCAAATCAAACCATCAAGCGCGAGAGCGTAAAGGTTGGCCGCAATGATCCTTGTCCTTGCGGCAGCGGCAAAAAATATAAAAAGTGTTGCGGTGCATAGGCTTTAAGAGGGGTGGCGGTCATGGTGAAATCCATAAGCAAAATTAATGTTCCCGGTTTCTTAGCCAACGGCGTGGCTGTTGGCATCAAGGGTGGCGACGAAAAGGATCTCGGATTGATCTATTCCACGGTTCCCGCAAGAGTGGCCGCGTTGTTTACAAAAAATACTTTCAAGGCAGCACCGGTTTTAATTGATGCCGAGAGAATCAAAAAAGGTATAGCCCAGGCCATTATTACGAACAGCGGCTGCGCCAACGCGGCAACGGGGAAGGAAGGTATGCAGGATGCGCTGGCCGTTTCAGGAGCGACGGCCCGGCAGTTAAAGATTCCTGAGGAACACCTTCTGGTGTGTTCGACGGGCGTGATCGGCAAAAGACTTCCGGTAAAAAAGATTGAGACCGGCATCGGCAAGCTTGTCAAAGGACTCAATGAATTTGGAATCGAAGACGCCGAAGCGGCTATGATGACAACGGACAAATTTCCTAAAATCGCCGTTCGTAAAGGGATTGTTGGTGCCAAGGATATAACGATTTGCGGGATTGCCAAGGGTGCCGGAATGATTGAACCGAATATGGCGACTTTGCTGACGTATGTGATGACGGACGCTTTGATCGATGCTAAGGCACTTAACACCGTATTTCATCAGGTGATTGATTCCACATTTAATTCAATCAGTGTCGATGGATGCATGAGCACCAATGACACGGCCATCGTTTTGGCCAATGGGCTTGCCGGAAACAATCCCCTGGAGAGGGCGCAGGCCAGGCTGCAGAGGTTTCGCGAGATGCTGACGGATGTTCTTGCGGAATTATCTCAGGCGGTGGTGAAAGACGGCGAAGGTGCGACAAAGTTTATCACCATTGTTGTCGATGGTGCGAAATCGAAATCTGATGCCCGACGGGTGGCTTATGCGGTTGCCAATTCCAATCTGGTCAAAACCGCTTTCTTCGGAGAAGACCCCAATTGGGGCAGAATTATTGCCGCGGTCGGTTCTTCGGGAATTCCGCTGGAGAGAGAACGAATCACTTTGTCTATCGGAAGTGCGACGGTGTATTCTCAGGACACCCCTGCCAATATTCCTCTCGCCAGGTTGAAGGAAATCTTTCATGACAGCAAAATTGAGATCCGCATTGGTCTGGGAGGCGGTGATAAGTCCTACTCAGTTTATACATCGGATCTTTCTTACGAATATGTAAAAATCAATGCCGATTATTCGACATGAGGCATCCATAAAATATATTAATTTTATTGCCAAAAAAGTTAATTAGGCTTGAACAATTCAATTATTTGTGGTAATTGCCGCACAAAATTTCACACATCCCTCGATTGATGGCAGGTTGCTTAGAAATTAAGTTTGCCAAGCAAAATGACGGGGATGGCGGAAAAAACAAAGGAGAAAAATTATGTCAGCTATTTCGATGAAACTGTTACTCGAAGCCGGTGTCCATTTCGGGCATCAGACCAACAAGTGGAACCCCAAGATGAAGCCCTATATCTTCGGGGCGCGCAACAACATTTACATTATCGATTTACAGCAAACCGTCGGTATGTTCCAGTCCGCGTATAATTTCGTGGCGGACACGATCGGCCAGGGAAGAGAGATTCTTTTTGTGGGAACAAAAAAGCAGTCGCAGGAGGCGATTCGCGAAGAAGCGTCGCGCTGCGGCATGCCTTTTGTCAATCAGCGTTGGTTGGGGGGTATGTTAACCAATTTCGTCACGGTGAAGAAGAGTGTGGATCGCTTAAACAGCTTGAACAAAATGTTCGGTGATGATTCGATTAAAGCTTTTCCGAAGAAAGAAATTACCAAGCTTCAAAAAGAAATGGAGAAGTTGGAAAATGTTCTGGGCGGTATTAAGAACATGAAATCACTTCCGGCAGCCGTTTTCATCGTTGATCCCAATCGTGAACACATTACCGTCAAGGAAGCCAAAAAGTTGAAAATACCTTTGGTCGCTATTGTGGATACGAACTGCGATCCGACGGATATCGATTACATTATTCCTGGCAATGATGATGCCATTCGGGCGATCAAACTGTTTGCTTCGAAATTTGCCGATGCCGTCATCGAAGGCAAGAAACGGTTTGAAGAAAAGCTGGCTGCCGAGTCCAATAAAGAAACGGGTGCCGCAGCGACTGAAAGTAAGGACGCGGAAGCGGATGTACCGGAAAGCGTCGAGATGGAAAGCGGCTCCTCGGCTGCCGCAGAAAAATAATGGACGCGCATTGAACGCGTGGAAAAAGATACTCAAGGAATTGAATTAGGAGGACAGGAAATTGGAAATCACTTCAACAATGGTTAAGGAATTGAGAACAAAGACCGGCGCAGGCATGATGGATTGTAAAGAAGCGCTTGCGGCTGTCGATGGTGACTTTGAAAAAGCGATAGATTTTTTGAGAAAGAAGGGGCTGTCCGCGGCAACCAAACGATCATCTAAAGCGGCCAAAGATGGAACCGTTGCTTCGTATATACACATGGGGGGCAGAATCGGCGTCATGGTGGAAATCAACTGTGAAACGGATTTTGTTGCTAAGACTGAAGATTTCCAGACCATGGCCAGGGACATTGCCATGCACGTTGCGGCGTCGAATCCGCTTTACGTGCGCCCTGAGGAAATCAACGAAGAGGTTCTCAACCGGGAGAAGGAAATTTACCGCAGCCAGTTGCGCGAAGAAAAGAAACCGGAGAAGATCTGGGATAAGATTATCGAAGGGAAACTCAAAAAATATTACGAAGACGTTTGTCTGGTTGAACAGAAGTTTGTCAAGAACCAGGATATCACTGTCGGAACCCTGATCAGCAACATGATCGCTAAAACGGGCGAAAACATCGTGATTCGCCGATTTGCCCGTTTCCAGCTGGGTGAGGAAACAAAGCAATAATGGGCGATCAGAAGAAAGTCGCGTACAAAAGAATTCTCCTGAAAATCAGCGGAGAGGCCCTTCTGGGCAAGCAGTCCGGAGGCGTTGATCCCGCTGTGGCGAATTTCATCGCCGAAGAAATAAAGTCTCTGTCTGATCTTAAAATCCAGATCGGCATTGTTGTCGGAGGAGGGAACATTTTCCGCGGCATCGAAGCCAGTGCGAAAGGGATGGACCGAACAACCGCCGATTACATGGGCATGCTGGCAACGGTCATCAACAGCCTGGCTCTCCAAAGCGCGCTGGAAAGGCGTGGATTGCCGACGCGCGTTCAGTCGTCCATCGAAATGAGAGAAATCGCCGAACCTTTCATAGAGCGCAGGGCCGTTCGGCATTTGGAAAAAGGAAGGATTGTTATTTTTGCCGGTGGAACAGGAAATCCTTACTTTTCCACGGATACGGCGGCATCCTTGAGAGCGATGGAAATCCGGGCGGATGTTATTATGAAGGCGACGAAAGTGGACGGGGTCTATGATGCCGACCCGATGAAAAACAAGTCCGCAGTAATGTTTAAAAAAATAAGTTATATCGATGTGTTGACTAAAAATCTTAAAGTAATGGATTCGACTGCTATCACTCTATGCAGAGACAACGCTTTGCCCATTATTGTATTTAATTTGCAGAAGAAGGGAAATATTCGGGCAGCTGTTTGTGGTAAAAAAATTGGAACTTACGTAGGAGAATGATCATGAAAGAGCAGATTTTTCAAAAATTCAAGGAAGAGATGGAAAAAACGATATCTTCTCTGGAGAAATCATTCAGCAGAGTAAGAACCGGTCGGGCGTCTGTTTCACTGCTGGATGGGATTAAGGTGGAGTATTACGGAGCGCCGACCCCGATTGCCCAGGTGGCGACGCTTTCCGTTCCGGAAAGCCGTCTTATCGTGATTGCTCCCTGGGATGCCACAGCGATCGGCGCAATCGAGAAAGCCATTCAAAAGTCCGATCTGGGACTGATGCCCTCCAGCGACGGCAAGGTCATTCGCCTTTCGATTCCGCAGTTAACGGAAGAGAGACGAAAAGAGCTTGTGAAAGTCGTAAAGAAGATGGCGGAAGAAGGTAAAGTGAAGTTGCGCAACGAGCGCCGCGACGCCAATGAGGCACTAAAGGATTTGAAGAAGAACAATAAAATGTCCGAAGACGAGCTTCACAGTGCCCAAGAAGAAGTTCAAAAGTTGACCGATCGCTATATCGAAAAGACGGAAAAAATTTTGGCGGCCAAAGAAAAAGAAATCATGGAGATTTAGATTCGGCTGCAGAAAGATAACTCAATGGGGAGTCAAAAGCTCCCCATTTGTTTTTAAAGCAATCGGTAGATCCGAATGTCAAAGATTGATCAAAATAATCTGCCGCTGCATATTGCCATTATCATGGACGGCAACGGAAGATGGGCAAAGCAGCATGCCATGGGGCGAATCCGAGGACATAAGAAAGGCGCTCAAGCCGTCAAGACGACTGTGACCGCGTGTCGGGAATTGGGGATTCGATATCTGACTCTTTTTGCTTTTTCTTCGGAAAACTGGGGCAGGCCGAGCGAGGAAATTGATGCACTGATGTCTTTACTGGGGGAGTATCTGGACACAGAAGCGCCGACCCTTCAAAAGCAGGAAATCAGGCTCTCGACCATCGGTGAGATTGAACGGCTGTACAAACCCGTGAGGGAAAAGCTTCTGGACGTGAAGAAACTTACGGAAAAGAACGACAAGATGGTACTGAATCTCGCCTTAAGCTACGGCAGCCGCGATGAGATCGTCTCCGCGGTAAGGAGGATGATTGCCGATAGCCAGGAAGGAAGACTCGGGCTTGATGATATCCATCAGGATACGATTGGCCGATATCTATTTACGAAAGACATGCCGGACCCCGATCTGCTGATCCGCACCAGCGGCGAATACCGCATCAGCAATTTCCTTCTCTGGCAGTTGGCTTACACAGAATTATATTTTACGAATGTTTTGTGGCCTGATTTTGCGAAGAGTGACTTGCTCAAAGCCATAGCCGCTTATCAGAGCCGGGAACGGCGGTACGGGCTGACGAGTGAGCAAATCCGGAGCAAATAGTTTTTTATACAAAAGGTGAATCATCGTGATAAAGAACTCAAATCTGCAAAGATGGCTGACCGGCATTGTCTTGGCTGCCGCATTACTTTTAATCATCCTCTTCGGTCCGCTGGAACTGGTGGCGTTCATCATTGCACTGGCGGCCGGTATGGGTACGTGGGAATACACGAATATTGTTTTCGGCCCGGGGTTTCTTAAGGAAAAAATTGAAAGCCTGGTTTTTGCCATCCTTATCCCGTGCGTCGCGCTTTTTGGCGACGCGCAGGCGTTAATAGCTCTTCTGTCGTCTGCGGTCATCGTCGTTTTCATTATCTTTCTCTGGAGAGTCAATGAAACGACCTTTGACATATCCCGGGTAGCCAAAGTCATCTTCGGTCTGGTCTATATTCCCTTACTGACTTCCCACTTCATTTTCTTGAGAAAACTCGACAACGGTGTTTACTGGATTCTGATCGTGCTGGTGATCGGGATTGTCGGCGATACCGTAGCCATGTATGTTGGAAAATCGTTGGGCAGGAGAAAGCTCATTGCACTGGTCAGTCCGGGCAAAACCGTGGAGGGAACCATCGGTCTCATTTTGGGCGCCACCCTGGCCGCCTGTCTGTTTGGATATTTCCTGATGCCCGGGATATCTCTCGTTCACTTTGTGGTTCTTGGTTTTGTGGGCAGTATCATCGGCCAGTTGGGCGATCTTTGCGAATCCGCGATTAAGCGAAATTACGGCAGGAAAGATGCCGGCGCTCTTTTACCGGGGCACGGAGGATTGATGGATCGTTTGGACAGTCTGATATTTTTAGCTCCTTTCGTCTTCTATTATCGGATCTTTGTGATTGGATGATGAAGAAAATAACCCTTTTAGGATCAACGGGTTCTATCGGTGTGAATGCGCTTAGCGTCATTGATAAGAATCCTGATAAATTTCAAGTTGCGGCTCTGGCGGCCGGCCGGAATGTCAAGCTCCTCGCCCGGCAAATCTTAAAATACCGGCCGAGGCTTGTGTCCGTGCAATCCAGGCCTGATGCGGAGCGGCTGCGCCAAATCCTGGACATCGGAAAAGACGTTCACATTGTTTACGATGAACAGGGTGCAGAGGAGGTGGCGTCTTATCCGGCATCCGACATCGTTCTTTCAGCCATTTCCGGTGCCGCAGGATTGAAACCGACGCTTGCCGCGATTGAGGCGCGCAAGGATATTGCTCTGGCAAATAAGGAGACAATGGTTATTGCCGGTCATGTCGTAACGAAGAAAGCCATTGCCAAGGAAGTTAAGATTCTTCCCGTGGATAGTGAGCATAGCGCGATATTTCAGTGTTTGACGGGGCAGAGGCCGGCCAATTTAAAGCGGATCATTCTTACGGCGTCCGGCGGTCCCTTTTATAACTTATCCCGTGCTGATCTGAAGAAGGTGACGCTCGTGCAGGCCCTCCGGCATCCGCGCTGGAAAATGGGACGCAAGATCACGATTGACTCGGCGTCCCTCATGAATAAAGGGCTGGAAGTTATCGAGGCGAAGTGGTTGTTTAATCTGGACATCGAGCGGATCGGCGTCCTCATCCATCCCCAGAGCGTCGTGCATTCGCTGATTGAACTCATCGACGGCTCCGTTTTGGCTCAACTGGGTATCGCCGATATGAGAATACCGATTGCCTTCGCTTTTGCCTACCCTGATCGGGTGACCAATGATCTGCCGGCATTAAATCTTGCTAAATGCGGCCCGCTGGAATTTCATCAGCCGGACATGAAAAAGTTTCCCTGTCTGAGGCTGGCATTTGAAGCGGGGCGTCTGGGGGGTACGGCTGCCGTGGCGTTAAACGCGGCGAATGAGGCTGCCGTCGCTGCGTTTATGGAAAATAAAATTTGCTTTAATGATCTTCCGAAAGTAATAGAAAAGATACTGGATCAGCATGACGTCGTGAATGATCCGTCTTTGGAAGACATTCTGAGCACCGACCGTGAAGTCAGAATACAGACGGAAAGCGTTATTAAAAAGATGAAGAAAGGATGATAGTTTGGTTACCTTAATTTCTTTTATTGTTTTGCTGGGTATTCTGATATTCGCTCATGAACTCGGTCATTTTCTTGCCGCACGTTTGGGCGGAGTCGGAGTCTTAAAATTTTCACTGGGATTTGGTCCCAAAATTATCGGAAAAAAGATAGGCGAAACGGAGTACGTCCTTTCCTGGATCCCCCTCGGGGGATTCGTCAAACTTCTGGGTGAATCCGGGACGGAAGAATTGCCGCCGGAAGACGAAAAAAGATCTTTTTTCAAGCAGCCGACCTGGAAGCGCCTTCTTATCGTGCTGGCCGGACCGGTCTTCAACTTTCTTCTGGCCATCGTTATCTTCTTTATTGTTTATATGTACGGGCTGCCCAATCTCATTCCCGTCATCGGGGAGATGCCCCCGGATTCGGCGGCCCGGGCGGCGGGTATTGTGGCGGGAGATAAAATCACCGCTCTCAATGACAAGGCCATAACCTATTGGGATCAAATAAAGCCGATCATTAAGGAATCCGGGGGCAGTGACGTTAAAGTGCACGTCTTGCGCGGTGAGGAAGAAAAAGTCTTTACGGTGAAACCGAGACTCTCTAAAACAAAGAATATTTTCGGCGAAGAGGAATCGACTTACCTCATTGGCATTTCGCCGGCGGGCAAAGTGGTTATTGAAAGAAAAAATCCGCTGACAGCCATGATTTCTTCCATCGACAAGACGTGGGAAATAAGCAAACTAACGCTTATTTCGGTTGTGAAGATGATCGAGGGCGTCATCTCCCCTCGAACCCTCGGCGGGCCGATCTTTATCGCGCAGGTGGCGGGTGATCAGGTCAAGGAGGGCATCATCCCGTTTATCCTTTTCATGGCCATCCTCTCCATTAATTTGGGCGTCATCAATTTGTTTCCGATCCCTGTACTGGATGGCGGACACATATTCTTTTACCTTGTGGAAATGGTAACCCGTAAGGAAATTCCTCTCAGGATTAAGGAAATATCTCAGCAGATCGGGTTTGTTGTTTTACTGATGCTGATGCTTTTTGTGATCATGATCGACATCGAGCGGCTCAATATCAAACCCATCAATGACGTTTTGAAATTTTTTAAATAATATGTTGATTCTGGCTTTTGACACCTCTTCCAAAACTGCCGCGGTTTCCGTGCTGCGGGATCAGACTGTTTTATACGATACGATCATCAATAAGGGTTTAAACCATTCCGAAGTATTGCTGCCAGGCCTCGATGAGGCGCTCCGCGTCCTGAATATCAGGATGGCGGAAATCGATTTATTTGCCTGTACGCTGGGTCCGGGATCTTTCACCGGATTGCGCATCGGCGTCAGCACGCTGAAAGGGTTAATGTTGGCGACGGGAAAGCCGGCGGCGGGCGTCTCTTCTCTTTCGGCGCTGGCGCTCAATGCGGATCGCACAGAAAGTATTGTTTGTTCAATGATGGACGCGGGACGCGGTCAGGTCTATCTTGCTTATTATCGGTACGATGAAAACGGATTCCTGGGTCAACTGGAAGGTGCCAGGGCCATAGACCCGCATGATATCGTCGATCATCCTGGCGATGAAGTAATCTACGTGGGTGATGGCGCGATTAAATATGCAGACATCATTCGTTCCCGCACAAAGCATAAATCTAAAATAGCTTCTCCGGCTAAACAGTATATTTGCGGTTCTGCTGTGGGAAGGCTGGCCATCGAGAAATTTCGCTCGGGCGACCTACTTGACGCAGTCAGCTGTGCGCCCGTCTATTTAAGATCCGCCGATGCCCTGGCCAAAAAGAAAACGGTTTTGTAGGATGGTGCCGTCGGACGGCTTTCTTCTCAGACATTCTTCTCAATTTTCGATAACAGTCTATTCACTTTGTGATTATGCGGGTTCAAAGAAAGTATAAAATTCAACCGGCGCATAATATCGCTGATTTTGACGTCCCCGGAGGAGTTTTTGTAGAGCAGGTATTGGAGATTGGCCAAATTGAGATTTGTTTCTTCATGAAAAGGATTGAGCGAGAGGGATTTGCGAAAGGAGGTTATCGCTTCCAAATAATTTTTCCGCGCTTCATGAACCAAACCAACATTATTCCAGGCGTCCGCATTATTCGGGTCCAGTTCCAGGACCTTATTAAACAGGTTTAAAGAAGCCTCATAATTTCCCAGTTGGAAGCTGATTCTTCCCATGTTATAGAGAGATTTAATGTGTTTCGGATTAAAGCGGATGATCTCTGAATACTGATCGATTGCCTCCTCGTACATATCATGATTGTCATACAAGACAGCCAGACAAAATCGCGAAGCGTCATTTTGGCGATCCATTCCAATCGCCTTCTTATACTGATCAACCGCTCCGTTGTAATCCCCCTGAAGTTCCAATAAATGACCGATGTTGATAACGGCCTCTACATTTTGAGCGTTTGCTGCCAGAGCTTCTTCATAATACCTTCTTGCAGAATCGAACTTCTCCATCTTTTCATAAACATAACCGATATTATTCAGCGCTTCGGCGGTCTGCGGTTCAAGTTCCAGAACTTTCAGAAAACATTTCAACGCTGCGTCATAGTCTTCCTTATCCAGATGAATGAACCCCATGTTGATATAGGCATCCGGAACATTTTTGCCTTTCGCTATAAGGGTTTGATAATGTGATATGACCAGTTCATAATCCTTCACATGAACGTCATGCTGCTTTTTGGGCCTTTTTTTCTCGAGGAAGTCCTTGTCTTTTTTATTCATGCTATTCCATTATTTCAGTGATGGTTCAGACGGCTATTCTCTTCAATATGCTATTTCTAATTTCATTCCAGATGTATACAGGATCGGCAAGCGGAGAGCTAGTCAATTGTGGGTTCTTTTTGATGATTTGAGCGGCCCAAAAGCCGGCCGATTTATTGACGCTTACACGGTTGAACGTTCTCACCTGTTTCAGAATATCTTGTGGAATGGCGAGATGAATTCTGTGTTCGCCAATAATGACTTCATCACTATTCTCGTGTTCGGTCTCATGATGATCTTTAACCTCCGGATGATCCCGTTTTATTTCGGCGACGGATGTAATTGCCACGGAAGGTTTGGAATCTTTGCTCAATGTTTCTCCAGGAGTTGGATCTTCGGACAGTAAGGTATCTTGAGTTTCTGTTTCGGCTGCGGGCAACGATAAGTCCGGGGCATTGTCCAAGGGAGTGAGGTCGCCAACATTATCGGAAACGGGCACGGGAATCTGAAGACGATTTTCCTCATCGGGGGACGATCTCTCCGGCAACTGCGGCTCACTTCCCGTGGCCTCAATCGCTTTGTCCGGAATTGATTCCGGTATGGTTCCGGCGTCAGCATTTACTTGCGGCACGGGCTCCGGATTGACCGGTTCCGGCTCTGATTCTTCAATGATGGCTTCACTTGCGGGATTCTGCGCCAAAAGCGAAGAATCGTGCGTTTCGGAGCAAGGCATTCCGTGTAAAACTCTTTCGGCGGGTTCTTGTTCAGTATCATTCACTTCAGCGATGTTGCCAGAGAACGGCTCTTCTTCTCTCGCCGGGGAACCCGCCTCTTTGGTTTGGGCAACTTCATTATCCGTCGGCCTGATTCGTGATTTACGCTTTTGGACGGCGGTTGCGCTCAGTTTTTGGAATCTTTCGGAAATTTCTAAAACCAGACCCGCGGAGATATAATCATAATGGTTAACTTCACCCGCTTTTAAACATAATTTGCATATCTTATTGACCAGGCGCGGGACGCCATGCTCCGAATATTCCCAGAGAATGGGAATGCAGTCGTCGGAGAAAATCTTTATTTTCGTGCCGGCCAGTCTCAGCCGGGCTTCAACATATGCTCTCAGAGCCTCTTCTGATGGAAGTTTGTCGATCCGACCGTAAGTGCCGATCCGTTGGAAGAGATTGGCTCTCTTGGGATGTTCCAATCGCTGGGCCAACTCCATTTGCCCGGCCAGAACCAGCGTAAAAAGATTTCTGTTATCCTCCTGTATATTCGTGAGAAGTCTTAAATTTTCCAGATTTGCCGGGGAAAGCGTGTTTGCTTCATCGATAAAAATAACGACTTTTCTTCCTTCACCCATCGTGGATAATAAGACCCGTCGGAACTTCTCCAGTAAAACGTTCTTCCTGCTTTCTTCGCACGGCTGACCCGTTATCTGACTCATGATATCCATGAGAAGCTGGGTAAAAGAAATCCCGGGGTTAGTAATGATGACCACCTTGTATTTATCCGGTTCCAGCGAGTCAATAATCATGCGCAGGGAAAGCGTTTTGCCTGAACCAGCCGTCCCAATGATCACGGCAAACGACTCGTCCGCTTCTTTGATGGCGAAGATCGTCTCGGGAATTACTTTTTCCATGGACGAATGGCAATCCGTATACATGGAGGGATCCGGCACATTGTCAAAAGGCGCCTTCTGTAAATTCCAGTATTCACAGTACATAGGGTTTCACTTTAATCTTTGTTTAATAAAAATCCGAGCATCGCCAGAAAAACAATGATCAATCCAAAACCGATGAACAGGAAGGATACACTTGAAGTATCCGGATCGACGCTTCCCAATACGGCTCTGATATTAAAAATATTGCCCCAGTAGAAAACAAAAGCGTAACACAAGAACAGGCCCATTTTGACATAACCGAAAAGAAGCGCAACGGTCATAATGACCAGTAAGGACATGATTTGATACGTGGGCACAGAAACCATTCCGTCATATACAGTTTCCATCTCGGGACTCCTTTCTTTACGACCGGCAAAACAAGGTGATCAAATTAAATAAAGAATGGACAAAGAACGACGCTTAAAGAGACCACCATTCCGCATTTATACCTGATATTATTATCGAATGTATTACATGCAAACTGAAGAGGGCATCTGTGACTGGTATCACTAAAGTGTTTGTTTATCGAAAAAGGAAGGCTTTAACAAAAAGTACTTATGATCAATCATCTCAATTTCACCGGCTTTCATCATGGTGCTGATGATTCGGCTTGCCGTTTCCCTGGAAACGGCTGCAAAATTGGCGAGATCTTTATGGGTCAGTTTGATGTTGATGATGATGCCGTTTCTATCGGGCGTTCCAAATTTTTGGCTGAAGATTTTCAGCGCCGCCCGAACTTTATCGGATGCTTCAGCAAATCCAAAAATGTTCAACATGGCCCAGGCATCACGGAGGCGGGAACACAAGAGATCAATTAGTTTTTGAAGACTTTTTTCATTACTCATGATCAATTTGACAAAATTGCTCTTGGTAATGAAACCGATCGTGCAATCCTCCATCGCGGCAATGGTTGCCGGAGACGTCTTCCCGTCCAATATGGCCATCTCACCGAAATAATCATATCGCTTATGGATAGCCAGCATCAGTTCCTTACCGGCTTCACTGTATCGGATGACCTTAACCCTTCCGGAAATAATGAAGTAGAAGTATGTGGCTTCATCTTCTTCGAGCAGGATAATTTGATTCTTGAAGAATTTTTTGACAATAACAACGGCTTCTATCTCGGACAGCTCCCTGGGGGAAAGGCATGCCAGAAAAGGAATATTGCCGCAGATTTTTAAAAAATCGTCAGAATTGAATTTCATGGCTTTCATTTTTACAAGAAATGGTTCCAGATAGCAAATGCTTTATTGCCTGGCGAAATTATTATATAGAGAAGGGAAACGACTGATATGGGAAATAACAGGTATTTTCATGCCGCAAGCACACTTTGATCGAAATACAGGAATGGATATCAGAGAGCCCTGGCCGATAATCGTGATGGTCTTTCTGCTGATATCCGTGCTTTCGCCTTATGCAGCGCATTCGGGCGGCACGCCGCAAAGTCAGTTTCGCCTCTTCTATCTGCTGAAAACCAGAGCTCCGATAACGTCTGCAACAGTCAAACATATTTACCCGCATGATTCCAGCGCCTTCACGCAGGGTTTGTTTTTTCAT
>SBEK01000238.1 GCA_009668925.1 Deltaproteobacteria bacterium | reverse complement strand
AAGTAACAGTTGCGCTTCATTTTGGACAATCCCTTGATGTAATCCTGTTTTGTTCTCATGTCGTCTCCTCAATTATTTTATTTGTGAAACATCATGTGTTCGGCATGGGATGCGGCCCGAGCAGCAAGCCCCACCCCATGCTTCCCACGGGGGTGTAAACGGTTATGATAAAATTATTTATCCTTCTTTTTCATTTCCTCATCGCGGAGGATCTTCCTGAGGAGCTTGCCGACGGCTGATTTCGGAAGCGCGTCCCGGAATTCGACCTTCCTGGGCACTTTATAGGGAGCCAGCCTGGCCCTGCAAAAATCGATAATTTCCTTTTCGTCGCAGATCTCGTCGGGTTTGAGCACCACATAGATCTTGACCGTTTCACCCCGGTAGGCGTCGGGGATGCCGACCGTAACCGCTTCGGCTATCTTGGGATGCTGATAGAGCACCTCATCGACTTCGCGGGGATAAATATTGAAGCCGCCGGCAATGATCATATCCTTCTTGCGGTCCACGATATAGATGTACCCGTCGGGATCCGCCTGGCCGATATCGCCGGTAAAGAGCCAGCCGTCTCTGATCTGGTTGGCCGTCTCCGCGGGGTTGTTCCAGTATTCCTTCATGACAAACGGGCTTTTCATGATGATCTCTCCGGGCTCACCGGGTGCGACGTCCCGGGTGCCGGTCTCCAGATCGACGAGGCGGACATCCGTATCAATGTAGGGAATGCCGACCGACCCGGTTTTGCTAAGCCCGATGACCGGGTTGGAGATGCCCAGCGCCGTCGATTCGCTCATCCCGTAGCCCTCGCCGAAGAAGATTCCCATGTCCCGGACCCGGGCAATGAGTTCCGCGGGCATGGGGGCGCCGCCGGAATTGAAATACCGGATGCGGCAGTTGAGTTTCATCTCGTGGACCTTGGGATGATTGACGATGGCCGTGATCATGGTCGGCACGGCCGGGAAAAACGAAATCTGATCGAATTTGGCGATCGTGCTTAAGACCTCTTCCAGATCGAAGCGGTGCAGCAGAATCTGGGTTGCGCCGCTGAACAGGGAACAGTTCATCGCCACGATATTGCCGTAAATATGGAAATAGGGAATAACGCCCAGAACGGTGCTGTCCTGGGGAGAGATCAGCGTACTCGTTTTCGACCCCCATAAACTGGCCGCATAAACAGCGGCGACAACGTTGGCATGGGTCAGGACCGCGCCTTTGGGCAGGCCCGTCGTGCCGCCGGTAAACTGGATCATCGCCGGATCCTCGGGGGCGATGGCGACGCGCGGGATGCTTTTATTGCTGCTGCTCATAAGCAGCGTGGAAAAATGGTGCCAGCCGTCCTCCAGACCCAGACTCCCGGCCGTGCTCACATCGAATTCCTTCATATAGTCCGTGAGCCTGGTTACGATCACCCGTTTGAGCCCCAGTTCTTTGGCCAGCGGCCGCATCGTGGGCAGTGCGCCGTCGAAGGTGATCAGGGTTTCCAGGCCTGTATTCTGCATCATGAACTTGAGCTCGTCATGGGTATACAGGGGGTTCATGTTGACGACGATGCCGCCCAGAGCGAGAGCGGCGAGGTAAGCGATGATATACTGCGGACAATTGGGCAGCGCAATGCCGACCCGATCCGACTTCTTAACGCCCAGCGCTCCCAGGGCGTTGGCGAACTGGAGCATCTGTTCGCGCAGCTCGACGAATGTCAATTCGGTCCCGTAGAAATTGACGGCCGCTTTTTTGGGGAAATACGCCGCCGACAGATGAATGGCGTTATGGGCGGGTACCCGGGGATAGCGGATGGTCGTGGGGACATCGTAATCATAATGACGATGCCAGGGTCTTGATTCCATTCTTTCCAACCTTTCTTTAAATAAAAACGGTGTGCCGGATTCAGGCCGATCAGCCGGTTCCCCCAAAGACGCGGCGGATACTCTATGCCCGATCCGAATCAGAATCGCTTTGATCTTGCTAGCACGCTTTGTACCAGATGTTTTCATTTCTTGAATTTCATTCAATATTAATGAGTTATGCCGTATTTCAAAATGATGGTTACTTTTTCACAAGGGGTGTGCTACGAAAGTGTTACAGAGCTGTGACATTCTGTTACACTTTGGGAACACGACCGTGACAGGTTCGCCGACCGGCGGCAATGCCGGAGAAATGGAGAGAAAGTATGTCCCAGGATTCTATTTATACCGCTAAGGAACCGTCTTTTCTGGTTGCCCCCGACTATTTCGAAAAGAAATATCAGAGCACGCTCATCGAATGGCGGAAATTTATGAACGGCGATGCCGATATCGATACCACGATCGTTCCCCCCGCCATTCTGGAATCCTGGCAGCGCTGCCAAGCGATGAAAATCGATCCCCTGACCAAACCGCAAAACAAGGTTCTTTCCGGCAAGGAATTGCAGACCCTGCTTAAGGAGAATGAATACTTTATCCGGCACAGCCGGATCTTCATGAATCATCTTTACGGCTTCATGAGCGGATCGCGCTTTACGATCACGCTCTTTGACCATCGGGGATATTTACTGGAAATCATGATCCGGGAAGAATTCCGCGAGCAGGCCGAAAAGGCGCATTGGGTGGTCGGAGCCCTGTGGGATGAAGCGCAGGCCGGCAACAACGCGGTGGGAACCCTGCTGGTCCTTAAGCAGCCCATCCGCATTTTTGCTTCCCAGCATTACAAACTGCCGTTTCACCGGGATTCGATTTCGAGCGCTCCCATCCATGACCCGGACGGCAAATTCATCGGCGGCATCAGCATCATGAGCTATTACTACGGTGCCTCCCCGAATACGCTCGCCATGGCCGTCGCCGCGGCCAAGGCCATTGAAAATCAACTGCAGGTTCAGAAGGTGCTTGCGGAAGCCAATATCGCGGCGAGCTATCAAAAGACTGTCATTGCTTCCATCCCCGAAGCGCTTATAACCATTGACAATGCAGGACGCGTGTCTCTGATTAATGAAAACGCCCGGAGAATGCTGCGACTGGATAACCGGACGATGGAGGGAGAATATCTCCGCGATGTCCTCGGCCGGGGCAACAATCGGTTTCTGAGCATGATCAGCACCGACAGGAGCGTCACGGACATGGAAGTCAGAATTTTTTCCGCAAATGAAGGCAATGACTACACGGTGACCTGTCATCCCATCTATTCCCCGCAGGGAGACGCCCTGGGCAAAATCATCATCCTGACGGAAATCAAGAGGGTCAAGACCCTGGTGGCCAAAATGATCGGCGCCAAGGCGAATTTTCACTTCAAGGATGTGTACGGGCAAAACGCCCGATTTCTGAAGACCATCGAGCAGGCCAAACTTGCCGCTCACAGCACGTCGAACGTGCTTCTTCTGGGAAAGAGCGGGACGGGAAAAGACCTCTTTGCGCAGGCGATCCATAATGCCGGCGAGAGGAAAAACGGCCCCTATATCGCCATCAATTGTGCGGCCATTCCGCGGGATCTCATTGCCAGCGAACTCTTCGGCTACTCGGACGGCGCGTTCACCGGTTCCCGCCGCGGCGGCAATCAGGGAAAATTTGAACTGGCCGACGGGGGAACGATCTTTCTCGATGAAATCGCGGAGCTGCCTCTGGAGCTCCAGGCCGTGCTCCTCCGTGTCATTGAGGATAAATCCGTTGTCCGTCTGGGCGGCAAAAGAAACCGGCCGGTCGATGTCCGGATTATTGCGGCAACGAACCGGGACCTGCCCCGGGAAGTCAGAAGGGGAAATTTCCGGGAAGACCTTTACTATCGGCTGAACGTCCTGATGATCCAGTTGATTCCCCTGGAGGAGCGTCCGGACGACATCCGGGTACTGGCCGATCATTTCATCGGCAAGTATGCCAGGATCATGGAGAAGCGAATCGACCGGATCGATCCGCGGATCATCGACGCCTTTCTCAGTTATCCCTGGCCGGGGAATGTCCGGGAATTGCAGAATATCATTGAGCGCATGATGAATGTGGCTCATGCCCCGGAATTGACGGCGGATCTTATTCCGGCCGAAATTCTGGATTTCCGCAACGTCAACACGAGGCCTGCCGGACAGGCTGTGCGGGAAGTACAACCAAATCCGGACCCCCCGGAAACTGTCTCTTATTACACATCT
>SBEK01000030.1:4635-26921 GCA_009668925.1 Deltaproteobacteria bacterium | reverse complement strand
TGCCGGCGAACAGGGTGCCATGATGATTCAGATCTTCGCTCTTCACCATCCTGCATGTACTGTGCGTCTTTAGCTGCATAGGCTTTTCTCCTTTGGTCTTTTACCCGTAACGGAAGATCGCCTGCCTGTCAACGTGATTAAGGGAATATTCATTCAAAAAGGGGACGGTCCCTTTTTTCTTTTTTAGTGACTTTTTGCAAGCATTCTTTTGGACGGTCAGTTTTGCTGAATCTTACCTGCGAGTCGTTTTTCCCGATGTTTTGTTCCTTCGCCAACCTGACGCACGAGAGAGTCTTTCATCGTGCCCAATGAAGTACTACGATCAAATCTGCTGATACTATTTCCTCTTTGATCAGTGATGACGTCGGTAGGTGCAGCATTTTCAGCAGCACAATTAATTGAATCCCGCCCCAAAGTGTGTTAGGTCTTCTTTACAGCGATATTTCAATGTTTTTTACGGAGCGCGGGACGGATGAGTGTTTTTGAATACGTGGCGTTGGATGAAAAAGGGCATGAGCGCAAGGGATTCGTCGACGCCCCGGGCGTGTCCGTCGCCCGGCAGCAGTTGCGTGAGGAGGGGATTTATCCGGTCGATATTCATCCGGCCCGGGAGAAGAAAGATTCGGCCCTGGCCGGCGTGCTGGGAATCGGTTTTTTTCAGAAGGTTTCGGCAAAAGAGGTTTCGGTTTTTACCCGCCAGCTTTCCACGCTGCTCGGTGCGGGCATCCCGCTGGTGCCCTCCTTTTCCGTGCTGCTCGCGCAGACGAGAAAACCGATTCTGCAAAAAATCCTGGCGCAAATCCGGGCCGATCTCAATGAAGGAAAGAGCCTGACGTCGAGCATGGAAAATTTCCCCCGCGTGTTTCCGCCTTTTTATATCAATATGGTCAAGGCCGGCGAAGCCTCGGGTACGATCAACCTGGTCCTGGAGCGCCTCGCCGATTTCAGCGAAAACCAGCAGGCGCTCTTAAGCAAAATCCGCTCGGCGCTGGCCTATCCGCTCATTATGCTGCTGGTCGGGTCGCTGGTCATTTTCCTGCTCATGACGTTTGTCGTTCCGCGGATTACGGAAATTTTTTCCGATATGAAGCAGACGCTGCCGGTCATTACTGTTATTCTGATTACCGTCAGCAATTTTCTGAAATCATTCTGGTGGCTGATCGGCCTCGCCGTTGCGGCCGCCATTGCGGCCTTTAAATATCTGACAAAGGGCACTGAGGCGGGCCGCCGCTTCTGGGACTCGGTTCGTTTGAAGGCGCCCGTCTGGGGGCAGGTGAATCTCAAGATCGCCATCGCCCGATTTGCCCGGACACTGGCGACGCTCCTCGAGAGCGGAGTTCCGCTTCTGGCGGCGCTGGCGATTGTCCGCAACGTCGTCAACAATATTTCCATCGGCGAGATGATCGGCCGGGCGGCCAAAGATGTGGAAGAAGGCCAGAGCCTCGCCGCGCCGCTTACCGCCAGCGGAATTTTCCCGCCGATGGTGACGGAAATGATCGCCGTAGGGGAACAAAGCGGCTCGCTGGAGAAAATGCTGAACCGGATTGCCGTGTCCTACGAAACGGAGGTGCAATCGGATATCATGGTGATGACGTCCCTGCTGGAACCGCTGATGATTCTGGGGATGGGCCTGCTGGTCGGCTTCATTGTCTTTTCGATACTGCTGCCGATATTTGAAATGAACCAACTCATCAAGTGACGTTTAAGGAGAGAGAAGGGGTTACGATGAAAACGGATCAACAACAAGAAAATCGCCAAGCCGGTTTTACACTGATTGAACTGATGGTGGTGATCGTCATTTTGGGGCTCCTGGCCGGTCTTATTCTCCCGCGGTTTATCGGCCAGTCGGACACGGCCAAACGACAGACTGCCAGGACTCAGATGGCGCTTCTGGAAAGCGCGCTCAAGATGTACAAGCTCGACAACGGCAGTTACCCGACAACGGAACAGGGACTGAAAGCGCTTGTCGAGCCGCCCGCCTCGGGCAACCTTCCCAAAAACTGGCGCAAGGGAGGTTACCTGGAAAAAGGAAAAGTGCCCAAGGACCCCTGGAAGAATGAATTTATTTATGTCAGTCCCGGCAGCCACGGCGATTTTGATCTTACGTCTCTGGGGGCCGACGGCGAACCCGGCGGCGAGGATTTTGATAAAGACATTAACAGCTGGGACGCCGACTAGTCGGGGATTCCCCGGGAATGAAGAAAAATGATGCGTTGCCCGAGATAAGGCTCTGTAAATGCCCTGAAGAACAAGGGCACGCAAATATTGAGGAATGAGGCCTTCCTTTTGCAGGCCGCAGTGACGAAAGATGAAGCGCACCGCAGCATATGGCCCATTTACAGAGCCTTCCGGATTTACGCTCGTTGAGCTGCTCATCGTCATTGCGCTCAGCGGCGTGATTCTGGCGCTGGCCGTGCCGACGACGCGCGACGCCCTCACCGTCAACAGTCTCAAAAAGGCGTCGCGGCAGCTCATCGGCCTTACGCGCCAGCTGCGCACGGACGCGGTCCGCGATCAAACCGATTACATCCTGGTTGTTACGATTCCCGATGCGCGCTACTATGTCATTACGCCGGATATGACGCCCGAAAAACTGCTGGAGGTGGAAAAGCAGGCCAGGCAACTCTCCGGCGGGGTTTCCATTCTGGATATCGTCCGGGAGAAGAATGAGAAAATAACCGAAGGCAAAGTCCGTGTCCAATTCGGGAAAAACAATGTCGGTCCGCCGCTGGTCATCCATCTGGCCCACGAGGAGGACCGCATGACGCTGGTGATGAATCCGTTTCTGGGCGTGACCGCCGCCTATGAGAGCTACAGGGATATTTCCACAGACGACGGCCTGGGCCGCGACACGGCAATATAAAAGGAAATGACATGCGTGTTTACGACGCCGGTTTTACACTCCTGGAAGTCATGGTGGCCATGTCCATTCTGGCCCTGGCGCTGGTCGCGGTTTTTCAGCTGCAGTCGCAGAGCATCGCCATGTCGACCTCCGCACGGTTTATGACGACGGCTTCGCTTCTGGCGCAAAGCAAAATGGCCGATGTCGAAGCAGGCGCGGCGCTCGGCAACATGAGCGGGAAGGGCGATTTTGCCCCCGACTTTCCCGAATACCAATGGACTCTCCAGATCACGGACACCAAAATCCCCAAGCTCAAGCGGATTGAAGTCAACGTCTTTCACAGCGCTCTGGCCTACGGCAATGCGTATCAGCTTGTTTTCTATAAGACGGGCGGGATGTGACCATGCGCGGCCGACCCTTTATTTCATCCCCTGCGCCGCGCGGACTTACGCTGATCGAAATTTTAATCGCCGTCTTCATTCTCGGGGTCGTGCTCACGACGATCTATGCGGCCTATACCGGGACGATGACGGTCATCAAACAACTGAACGACGAATCCCGCGTGTATCGGATGGCCCGCGTCACCCTGGATCGGATGAGCAGGGATTTAACATCGCTTTCGCGCTTCGGAGATGTCTTCGTGCTGCAGTCCTCAAGAACGGCGGTTGGCCATAGCGAGTTCGGGTCGCTTCTCACGTGGTCGTCGTCCCATCTGGTTTTTGAGGAAGATGAGGTCCCCGGTGCTCCCGCGACGATTTTCTATTTCGTCAAGGAAGACAAAAACGGGGGATTTTCACTCTGGAGGTCCGATGTCGCGGATTCCAAACCGAACACGGATACCCGTTCGGCCGGCGGCGTGATCATTTGCGAGAATCTGCAGGCGCTGAATCTGAAGTTTTACGATGAAGGCGGCGGGGAACACGATACGTGGGATACGGCGTCGCCGACTGAATTTCAAAAGGGGAAGCCGCCGGCGGCGGTGCAGATCGAATTGGTTCTGGCCAACGCCGAAGACGCCGAAAAGCCGTACAGATTCAAAACCAGGGTCTTCCTGCCGGTGAGAAAATGAGACGCATGAAAGAAATCCTGCAGGGCCAGTCCGGGATCGCGCTCGTCACGGTCATTCTGATCATCAGCATCCTGGTGGCGGCCGCGCTCGAACTGAACCGGTCGACGCGCGCCGATGTGTATGACGCGGCCAATCTGAGCGACGGCCTCAAGCTCGCCTATGTGGCCAAATCAGGCTTTTACGGGGCGGTGGCCCTGCTTGTCAATTCCAATAATCCGTATGATACGCTGCGCGATAACTGGGCCAATACGGAGGCGCTCTCCGTCCAGTCCAAGACCTTATTCACCAACGGTTATTTTATGGTCAAAATCGAAGATGAAAAAGGGAAAATTCCGCTTAATCGACTGGTGAACGGCGGCGCCGTCAATGCCGATATTAAAGACATGCTGCTCCGGCTTCTCGCCCAGCCGGAATTTGATCTGGGCGAGCGCCAGGCGGCCCAGATTGTGGATGCCGTCATCGATTGGCTGGATGCCGACAACAGCGTGACGGGTCTGGGCGCGGAGAGCTCCTATTACGCATCTCTTCCCCGGCCTTACGCCGCGAAAAACGCGCCGCTTGATTGCATTGAGGAAATGCTTATGATAAAAGGCATCACAAATGAACTTTTTGCCGGAACAAAGGATAAACCTGCTCTTCGGCAACTGGTGACAATTTACGGCACGGGCGCCATCAACATCAACACGGCGCCGAAAATGGTTTTACGATCCCTTTCACCCGATATCACAGCTGAAATGGCCGATAAAATGGATGCCTACCGGAGAAGCAAGAGCAGTGATCTGTCATCGGCCGACTGGTACCGCCGGGTTCCCGGCATCGGAAATGCGACGATCAAGGCCGGGCTCGTTGACGTGGCCAAAGGCAACTATTTTAAAATCTACTCCCTGGGCGTGGCTGATAAAATGCAGCAGGGTGTTTCCGGCGTGATCCAGCGGACGCCTTTTCAACTGATGAGTTGGAGGCCCGATTAATGTCCGAGACGATTTGCGCTCTGGATATCGGAACAAGCAGCGTGAAAGCGCTCCTCATGGTTTCGCGCGGCCGGATGGAGGCGCGCCTTCTTGCTTTTGAGACCGTACGGCTTGAAGACGGCGTCACGCTGGATGCGGCGCTCGCCGGGATCGCCGAAACGATCCGGCCCCTGGCGCCATCCCGGATTCGCTGTGCGGTTTGCCTGCCTGCCGCCGACGCGATGTTCCGGCAAATCCACCTGCCCTTTCGCGATGAAAATAGGATCAGGAAAACGCTGTGCTTTGAACTCGAACCCCTGCTCGCGCTGCCGATCGAGGAAGTCGCCGCCGACTTCGTGCATCTTCCGGGCGATGCTCTGCTGGCGGCCGCCGTCGGTAAGGAAAAAATCCGGGAAGTCATCGCGGCGGTGGAGGCGCATCTGGGTTATGTATCCGCAATCGACATCGCCGCGGCGGCACTCGTGTTGCCGCTTCTGGAACAAAAGCCGGCAACCGGTTCGGGGATTGTGCTGGATGTCGGGGCCTCCTCCACGGTTGCGTCCTTTTATGAAAAAAATGCGCTCGTTGTGATACGGTCTTTCGCTTTTGGAGGCGAAACCATCACTCGGGCGCTGGCTGCGGATTTATCCTGTGACACCCGGGAGGCGGAGCAAATCAAGATCAACGGAACTTACGGCGCAGACAGCGCCGGAGCCCTGGCGGCCTGCCGCAGTTTCTGCTCCGAGCTGGCCAATACGGTCGAGTTCCTGCGGCTAAGTGATGCCCTGCTAAGCGCGCCCGGGCGGATCATGATCACCGGGGGCGGCTCAATGTTCAAGCCGCTTGCCGATGAACTGGGAAAAAGGCTGGGCATCCCGGTGGAGGATTTCGATTATCGCCGGTTCGGGAATTTGGAAATCGACGAAAAGATGCGCAGAGACGGTCTGCTGCCCGTGATGGCGGCGGCACTCGCCACGGCGAGAAGGAATTACGCGTCAAGCAAATCCTTTAATTTCCGGCAGGGGGAATTTGCGGCCAAAAGCATCCGCGGCGATTTCGGCAAGCCGCTGCGCCTCGGAGCAGTCGTCGCCGGCATTATTCTGCTATTGGCGGCGGTCGATGGGCTTCTCGGTTATCAGGGGCAGGCGAAACAGGCGGCCGCGCAGAGGAGCCAGATCCGGCTCATCTTTAATAAATATTATCCGCCGCCGGCCGTCATGGTTGATCCGGCAAGCCAGTTAAAGGCGAAACTTCTTGAAGACCGCAAGGCCTACGGGATTGACGCCGGAGGGTCCAAAGCGACGGTGCTGGAGGTGTTGAAGGATATGTCCGGCCTTATCCCGCCTGCGCTGGATGTCATCATCACCCACCTGCATTATGAAAATAATATTGTCCTCGTCAAAGGCGAAGCAAAAAAAATTGACGACGTGACGGCCGTTAAAAATGAACTCCTTAAATCGAAGGTCTTCAAAAATGTCGTGATCAGCCAAACCAGTCTGGGCCGGGAAGGCGTCAAATTGAATTTTGACCTGAGGATTGAACTGCAATGATCAAAGCCACCTTTGCCAAGCTGGATAAGCGGCAGCGTTATCTGGTTATCTTTTGCGCCGCCGCCGTGGGAGTTGCACTGGTGCTGGCGTTGGTTGTTTTTCCGCTGTGGGACGCCCGGGTCAAGATGAAAAAGTCCGCCGCGTCCGGTCAGAAGAAGCTTGAAGAACTGGTGAAGATTGACGCCGACTTAACCGCCCAGGAGGCCCAAATATCCCGGATCAGGCAGGCGCTCGCTTCACGCCGCGCCGATTTTACGCTGTTTTCCTATCTGGAAAAGAAGGCGGTCGCCGCCCATGTCCGCGGCCGCATCAAACAAATGAATTCCGTGCCCGGTGTGAAGTCGCCTTCGTTTGAGGAAACGCTCATTGATCTCAGCCTGGAAAAAATAACGATCAAGCAACTGACGGACTTTTTATATCAGATCGAGTCGCCCTCCGAGATGATCAGGATAAAAAGGATCAGCATTGACAAAATGAAGGAAAGCCCGGATTACATAAGCGCGCAGCTCTTGATCGCGTCTTATGCGCCGGCCTCCGGGCGAGCGGGAGGGCCGTAACGTGATGCGCTTTCTTACGAGTAAAATTCTCTGGCTGACGATTTACGCGATAGTCATCACGGGCGTCTTCCTGTATCTTCTTTTCCCCTCCGCCCTGGTCCTCAGGCAGATCGAAGGCGCTGCCGGTCAGGCAGGCTTCACTCTGAAGGCCGGATCCTTGCATCCTTCCTTGCCGCTGGGGATCAAATTCCAGGATCTGACGGTGCGCCTGCCGGACCTGCCGGGCGACGTCTTCTTTCAGGGGGAAGTGCTGGATCTGCAGGTAAATCCACTCACCATTTTCGGGAAGCGCAAGACGCTCCGTTTTAACGGCCGGTCGTACAACGGCAGCTTTGACGGCAGCGCCGGCTTTTCGTCGTTTTCACCCGCCAAGCCGCCCGCGGAAGGGAAAATCAACTTTCGCAATATCGATCTGGCGCGGTACAATCCGCCCGGCTTTCCCTTTTTGAAAGGCATGACCGGCCTGGCCCGGGGATCGGCTTTTTATGCTGAGAACGATCCGGTGAGCCGGTATCCCCTGGGAAAACTGGCGCTTTACCTGAGCCGGGGGTCGTTTCCGCTTCGGGAACCTTTTCTCGGGGTGTCGCGGATCGACTTCGACCGCGGCGAGATTCAGGCGCAATTGAAAAACGGCGTCGTAATGCTGGAGAAGCTGGAAATTTATGGTCCGCAGATGAACTGTTTTTTAAACGGCAGCCTGACGCTTGCGGATCGGCCAGACGATAGCCGGCTTGATCTGAAGGGCGTTCTGGAGATCGCCGGCAAAAACAAGATTAAGATGAATGTGACGGTGGGCGGAACACTCGCCAATCCGTCCGTCCGCTACATATAAGACGGAGACAGGGTCGCGGGGCAATGCACGTGAAGGATATGTGGGTAAAGACCACGCAATGGATCAAGGCTAAGATGGACGGGATCGCCGGCGCACCGGCCGATGTATCGGCGCTGGCCCGGATGGCGGGCCCGGTGCTGATCGTCCTGGCCGTCACGATTTTGTCATTTCTTGGCGTGGATATCCTGTACAAGGCGGTCACTCTGCAGGCGGGCTTCGGCCCGGCGGCCCCGGCGAATCAATCGGGAAGGACGGCACAGCTGGGGCTCGCGGCGCCCTCCGCCCAGCGGTATAATATCATCACCGAGCGCAATTTATTTCTGACCACGCTCCAGGCGATTGCCGATAAAGATGCAGCCGGTCTTTTACCCAGCGAGGAATATACCGCCTTCGATTTGAAGGGAACAATCGCCATTGATCCGAACCTCGGGTATGCCGTCGTGGAAGAAAAAGGCAAGGGCAAGCAAAAGCTTTACCGGCTGGGCGATAAGATCGGTTCGGCCCAACTGGTGCGGATTACGCGTAATACGGCCGTGTTGAAAAGCGCCGAAAAAGAATTTGTCATGAGGATCAAGGAGGTTGCCGAGGGTTCCGGTCCGGGGCGGTTCGGCCAGGGGGCGGCAAGCGGGATCTCCATCAGCAGGCAGGAGGTGACCCAAAACCTCGGCGATTTGAAATCCATTATGAGCCAGGCGGTTGTCCGGCCTTTTTTTGCCGGCGGCGTCCAGCAGGGGTTTGTGGTGTCCAATATCGTGCCCGGCAGTCTCTACCAGAAGCTGGGTCTGCAAAACGGCGACGTCGTCATGGAAGTCAACAGCAAAAGACTGGAAAGCGCCGACGACATTTTGCAGCTGGTGAATGTGATGCAGGCGGGCGGGAGCGTATCCGTCAATCTGCTGCGCAACGGACAGAATGAAACCATTCATTATTCTTTTCACTGAGACAACCGGCGGGAGCTGACTGACCATGTATGCCGCGTATTTTGGCTTAAGAGAGAATCCGTTTACGCTGTCGCCCCAGCCGGGGTATCTGTTCCTGAGTGAGCAGCACCGCGACGCGCTTAATTACCTGATCTACGGAATTAAGGAAAAAAAAGGATTCGTCCTGATTTCCGGCGGCATCGGTACGGGCAAAACCACCCTTTGCCGCACGCTGCTTAATCTGCTGGATGCGTCGGTCGAAACGGCTCTGATCTTCAACACGGCGATTTCCGACGTGGAGCTCCTGGAGACCGTGGTCACGGAATTCGGCATTGACGTGTCCGTCGAAGCCGGAACAAAGAAAGCGTATGTGGATGCGCTCAATGCCTTTCTGCTGGCGAATTTCGCCGCCGGCAAGAACGCGGTGCTGCTCATCGACGAAGCGCAAAATCTTTCCCATGGCGTGCTCGAGCAAATCCGCATGCTTTCCAACCTGGAAACGGAAAAAGAAAAACTCCTGCAGATCATTTTAATCGGCCAGCCCGAGCTTAAAACCGCGCTGGCGCTTCCGGCGCTGAGGCAGCTAAATGAAAGAATTACCGTGCGCTATGATTTGCAGCCTCTATCCCCGGATGAGGTCGCGACGTATATCAATCATCGTCTGAGCGTGGCCGGGGGGCCCGGGAATGTTCAATTTACGGCAGGCGCCTATCGGCAGGTTTATTATTTTTCCGAGGGGATACCGCGCCGAATCAATGCACTGTGCGACCGGGCGCTCTTGATTGCATATACGAAAAATACCGGCCGGGTTGACCGTAAAATGATCCGGCTTGCGGCCCGGGATATCGGCGGCGAATATTTTCAAAAGACCGTGAGCGGCGGCCGGAAGCTGTGGATGCGTCTGACCACGTGAACGAATAGATTTTTTTAAACGGCGGAGAGAAATGAGCTACATCAACGACGCTTTGCATAAAGTCCAGAAGGAAAAAGAATCGCCTTATGCGCCTTATGGAGACGTTCTTCAGGCACAAAGTGAAAAACCAGTCCCGGGGAAAAAAGCGATTTTTATTGCGGGCTTCGTTGTTCTTCTGTGCTGCGCGGCGGGTCTTGCGGCCTGGTTCTATTGGCCGGACAGTCCTCCGTCTTCCCGGATGGCCGGTCCGGCTCACCCGCCGGACACTTTAGCCGCAAGGCCCGCGCCGGGCCCACCCGTGGCGGTGATTCCGAAGCCGCCCGTTGACGCCCCGCCGGCAACCCTGGCCGTACCTCCCCGTCCGGTTGCGGCACAGAGGGCTTCGGCGCCGGCCGAAGTCTCTCCGCTTACGGCAAAGGAAAAGAGCCGGAATGCGGCCACTCCCGAACCGCATCCGCAAGCCCTGGCTGAGCCCGGGCCCGCCGATGCGGGCAAGCTTTATACGCAGGCTCTGCAGGCGCAGCGCGCAGGCCGTCTGGAAGAAGCCAAGGAACTCTATAAAAAGGTTATTCAAAAGGAGCCGCGCCACCTCCAGGCCCTCAATAATCTGGGCGTGGTTTATCTGAAGATGAAACGATATAAATGGGCGATCAGGCGATTTAACGACGCCCTGGCCGTCAAGCGCGATTACGCCGACGCGCATTATAATCTGGCTTGTCTTTATGCCCAGAAAAATGATACGAAACAAAGCATGTTTTATTTGAAGAACGCGGTTGATTCCAATCCGGAAGTCCGGCAATGGGCCGGCCGGGACGAGGATTTAAAAAATCTGGCCGGTCTCCCCGAGTTTGGCAGCATCATTAAGGAACGGGATCAATGAGATGGCATTGATGAAGAAACATTTCGGCATAGCGGTATCCTGCCTGGCTGCCGCCATGATTTTGGCGATGGGCTTGGCATCATCCGGCTTCGCGGCCAGGATTGACGACGGATCGCCTGTAAAACCCGCAATCGTATCGACGGTCCCGCCTATGCCGCCTGACGCGAAAGAAATATCTTCCGACGCCGATTCGGCCGGGAAGAAAGCGGCGGCAGCGCCTGCGGCTTTAGCCGTTCCGCTTGGGCCAACGCCCGTTTCCGACGCGCCCAAGACGGGGCCGGCCATGAACGCGCCTCCGGAAACCGCGCCCGTGAAAACGAATACGGCGCCCGCGGCCCGGAAGACCGCCGATCGCTACGTCACGCTCGATTTCGATAACGTGAATATTGAAGTATTCGTCAAATTCATAAGCGAACTGACGGGCAAAAATTTTATCATCGATGAAAAAGTGAAGGGCAAGGTCACGATCCTTTCCCCCCGGAAGATTCCGCTGCGCGACGTGTACAAAGTATTTCTGTCCGTTCTGGAAATCAACGGTTTTGCGACTGTTCCCGTAGGCGATATGATCAAGATCGTGCCGTCCGCCGTGGCGCGGGAAAAGAGTCTGGAAACAAGGTATAAGAAGGAGGGCGCGGAGGCGGATGACCGGATGGTCACCCAGATTATCGCCCTGGAACGGGCCAACCCCGATGAAGTCAAACGCGTGCTGGATCCGATTATCCCGAAAACCAGTTCGGTTCTGGCTTATGCGCCGGCGGGAATCCTGATCGTCACCGATTATCTGTCCAATGTCCGGCGTCTGCAGGAAATCGTCCGGGCGCTGGACGTGGAAGGCGCGGGCGAACAAATCACTTACCTGCCGCTGCAAAACGCCTCCGCTTCGGAAGTTTCGAAATCGATCTCGACCATTTTTCAGCAGCGCCGGCCCACCATGACGCCGATCAAGATCGTAGCCGATCCCCGGACCAATTCCCTGATTATCCTGGCCTCCGTCGCCGATACGGAAAGCGTGCGCAAGCTGGTCGCGATGATGGATAAGGACGTGCCGCGCGGCGAGTCCAATATTCAGGTCTATCGCCTGCAAAACAGCATCGCCGAAGATCTGGCCAAGGTGCTGAACAACATCATCAAGGACACCGGGAGCCAAAGCCCCGGGACGGCGGCGGGCGCTCAGGCGCAGCGGGTGGCCGCGCCCGTCGTGTCCCGCAACGTGCAGATCGTGCCGGACAAGGCCACCAACACCCTGGTGATCATGGCGGAGCGCGAGGACTACAAGGTTTTGGAAGGCATCATCAAGCAGCTCGACGTGCCGCGGCCGATGGTTTACATCGAGGCGCTGATTATGGAAGTGAATACCACGAAGGACTTCAAGCTGGGCGTGGAATGGAGCGGCGTGAAGGACACGGGGCAGATAGACGGCAAGGCAGGGAGCGGTTCGGCGGCTTTTGTCAGCTCCGGCACCGGCGTCTTGAATTCGCTGACCACGACGACTCTTGGCGCGAGCACGCTTTTGGGATTGCCCGCCGGATTTTCCATGGGCATTCTGGGCGCGGGGATCAAGATCGGCGACGTGCTGTTCCCGACGATCGGAGCAATGGTCCAGGCGTATAAGGCCGACTCCGATGTATCGATTCTCTCCACCCCGCAGCTCATGACGCTCGACAACGAGGAGGCGGAAATCAACGTCGGCTCCAATGTGCCCTATATTACCCGCCAGGATTCCACGTCAACCACCGCCGCCTACCCCGTCAATTACAACACCTATGAATATAAGGATGTCGGCGTGATTCTGACGATTACCCCCCATATCAATGTCGAGGATTTTATCCGCCTGAAGATTTCCCAGCAGGTGACGAAGGTAACGTCCGATCCGAAAAGCGCCACCCCGACCACCTTGAAAAGAACGGCCAAGACGACTGTCGTGGTCAAGGATAACGAGACCATCGTCATCGGCGGCCTGGTGGGAGACAGCACGGATGACGGCACCAACAAGGTTCCGGGCTTGGCCGAAATTCCGATCCTGGGCTGGCTGTTCAAGGCCAAAACCGTCAAAAGGGAGAAGACAAACCTGTATGTCTTTCTCACGCCGCATATTGTCCGCACGCAAAAAGACGCCCAAGCCCTCTATCAGCAAAAGCGGGAAACCATGGGTGAGGTCGTCGAAGGCATCATCAAGCTCAATGAACGCAAGCAGGATTCTTATCCCCAGGTGACGACCGAGCCCGTCGAAAAAAAGGCTCCGGCCAATCCTTAAATCCCGAAAACGGTTGAATTTATGTCCACCATCCTCACAGCGCTCCACGCATTCGGAAGCCCGGATAAAAGCGCCGCCCTTTCCGGCGGCAATAAAGGATTGTCTCTGGACGAGAGGTTGCTTACCGCAGGTGTATCTCCCGAGTCCCTGGCCGAGGCGCACGGCGCCGGGAGCGGCGCGGGGTTCATTGACCAGCTGATCCGCAAAAAACTGATTGACGAAATCCGGCTCCTGAAAATTCTGTCGGAGCATTTCGGCATTCCCTTTTGGCAGGAACTGCCGATGGAGAGCATCAACATCGATTTTACGCAAAGCGTTCCCATCGCCTATTTGAAGAAACACAGGATCGTGCCGATCATCACCGCGGACGCTCAGGTGATCGCCGCGAACGACCCGCTCTCTTTTCAGCCTGCCGACGATCTGCGGCAGCTTTTGCGGATGCCCAATCCGCCGGTGGTTCTGGCGACGCAGGACGCGATCAATGCCGCGATCAATATGGCCTATGACATGAGCCGTTCCTCCGCCAAAGATTATTTTGAGGAAATGAAGGAAGCCACAGCCGAGGATCTGATTTCGGAAATCAGCGAGACCGCCGATCTGCTCGACGAAACCAGCGACGCCCCGATCATCAAGCTCGTCAATCTCCTGGTCTCCGGCGCCATCAAGGACCGGGCCAGCGATATTCACGTCGAGCCTTATTCGGCAAATCTGAAAATCCGCTACCGGATTGACGGGATTTTATACGATATCCTGAGTCTGCCGCGCCGGATTCAATCGCCGCTCGTTTCCCGCATCAAAATCATGGCCAGACTCAACATCGCCGAAAAGCGTCTGCCGCAGGACGGCCGCATCGAATTAAAGATCGCCGACCGTCTGGTGGACGTGCGCGTCTCCGTGCTGCCCACGGCCTTCGGCGAGCGGGTCGTTTTGCGCCTGCTCGATAAATCCGCGAACATCCTGCTTTTGTCGGATCTGGGCATGCATGATGAGCGCATCAAGCTTCTGGACCGTCTGATCAAATCGCCTTACGGCATCATTCTGGTGACGGGGCCGACCGGCAGCGGGAAAACGACCACGCTGTACGCGGCGCTTTCCACGATCAACCGCCCCGAGATCAATATCATCACCATTGAGGACCCGATTGAATATCAAATCGACGGCGTCGGTCAGATTCAGGTAAATCCCAAGATCGAACTCACCTTTGCCGCCGGACTGCGTTCGATTGTCCGTCAGGACCCGGATGTCATTCTGATCGGTGAAATCCGCGACCGGGAAACCGCTGAGATCGCCATCCAGTCGTCGCTCACGGGACACCTGGTTTTCTCGACGCTGCACACCAACGACGCGGCCAGTGCCGTGACCCGGCTCATCGACATGGGCATCGAGCCCTTCCTGGTCACGTCTTCGATTGTGGCCATTATCGCCCAGCGCCTCGTCCGCGTGCTTTGCCCGCACTGCCGGGAAGTCTACACGCCCGATGAAGAAACGCTCGCGAATCTTTGCCTCGATCCGTCGGTGCTCGCGGATAAAACCTTTTACCGCAAAAAAGGCTGCAATCTCTGTATGCAGACCGGTTTCCGCGGCCGAACGGCGATTTTTGAAATCCTGGTCGTGGATGATAATGTGAAACGGCTGGTGCTGAAAACCTCCGATGCCAACCAGATCAACGAGCTGGCCGTGAAGCAAGGGATGATCACGCTCCAGCAGGACGGCATTCAGAAAGTCATGGCCGGCATTACGACGGCCGAGGAAGTCTTGCGCGTGACGCGATCGCTGGCGCGCAAGGAAGATATTGTCCAGGAAACCTAGCGCCCGCCGCGAAAGCAGGCTGTCATTGCGACGCATGTCCTCGTGCGGCCTCGCGCCGCCTTCAGGGGGTCAGGTCATCAGGGTAAGAAACGAAGGGACTGAAAAATCCAAAGATCCCTCATTGCATTCGGGACATGGATTTCTCCCTGCGGCCGAAATGACGGAAGGCGGACTTCTGCAAGCAGGCACCAAGTCATTTGCGGGTCGGATTTCCGAAAAGTAAACAGGTGAAAAGATGAACGGCGATGCATCGCATTCCATCCGCTTTTATAAAATGAGCGGGAGCGGCAACGACTTCATCATCATCGACAACCGCGATCTGTCGCTGCCGGTTGACGATGTGCCGGATTTTGTCCGCCGCGTTTGCCTCAGAAAAGTTTCCGTGGGAGCGGACGGGCTGTTTCTCATCGAACCGTCCGCCGTTGCCGATTTCAAATGGCAATTTTTCAATTCCGATGGCTCCGTCGCGGAGATGTGCGGGAACGGCAGCCGCTGCGTGGCGCGCTTTGCCCACCACAGCGGAATTGCCGGGCCCAGGATGTCTTTTGAGACGCTGGCCGGCATTATTACCGCCGAGGTCAGCGGCGACAGCGTCAAAGTCCGCCTGACGGACCCTTCGCTCCTTACGCAAAATGTAAACCTTGTTCTGGCCGGGGGCGACTGCGGGATGGATGTCATTGACACGGGTGTGCCCCATGCCGTTTGTTTCGTTGAATTTTTGGAGTCAGTTGATGTGGCCGCGGCGGGGCGGGAAATCCGCCGCCACGAATTTTTCCGGCCCCGGGGAACCAATGTGAATTTTGCCTCCGTTTTTAACCGGCAGACCATGAGGGTGAGGACGTACGAACGCGGCGTCGAAGACGAGACGCTGGCCTGCGGTACGGGCGTTGTGGCGTCGGTGCTGGCCGCCGCAGGCCGCCGGCTGGTGGATTCGCCGGTCGATGTGACCGTGCAAAGCGGGGAAACCCTGCGCGTCTGGTTTGCCGGGGAGGGCAATCGTTTTCGGGAAATTTATCTTGAAGGGAAAGTAAAAATGGTCTATCAGGGAGTGCTTTTTGAAGAAGCCTACCAATAAAAAACCGGAGGAGACCCCAACTGTGCAAACCGCTGATCGATTAAAGAAAATACCTCCATACCTGTTCATGGAGCTCCGCAAAAAAATCAACAAAGCCAAGAGCGAAGGCGTGGATGTAATCTCGCTGGCGATCGGCGACCCCGTGGAAGCCACGCCCGCTTCCATCATCGATGAATTGTGCCGCACCGCCCGCGACCCGCAAAACCACCGCTATCCGACGGACGAAGAAAAGGGCATGCTGGCGTTTCGCAAGGAAATCGCCCGCTGGTACGGCGAACGGTACGGCGTCACACTCAATCCCGAAAGTGAAATCCTGGGGCTCATCGGTTCCAAGGAAGGCTGCCATCATTTTGTTTTGTCCCGCGTCAATCCCGGCGATATCGTGCTCATGACCGATCCCGGCTATCCGGCTTATCGCTCCAGTATTCTGATGGGCGAGGGTGTTCCCGTGAACATCCCCATTCTGGCCAAAAACAATTATCTGCCGGTTCTGGAAGATATCCCGACGGATGTGGCCAGAAAAGCCTCCGCGATGTTTTTGAATTATCCGAACAATCCGACCGGCGCCTGCGCCACGCTGGAATTCCTCACCAAACTGGTGGCCTTTGCAAGAGAGTATGACATTGCCGTCTGTTATGACAATCCTTACAGCGAGATTGTCTTTGCCGGCCAGGAACGCCTGAGCTTTCTTCAGGCTCCCGGCGCCAAAGATGTGGGAGTGGAGCTCAATTCCCTGTCCAAACCGTTTAACATGTGCGGCTGGAGGATCGGCATGGCCTCAGGCAACCCCGAGCTGATTGCCGGCATCAGCAAAGTCAAGGAAAATACGGATTCCGGCATCTTCAACGCCGTCCAGTTCGCCGGCATTGCCGCAATGCATCAGGAAGCGGGCTTCATCGAGGACATGCTCTCGATTTACGGCCGGCGGCGGGAGCTGGTTTTAAAGACCCTCAAAAAAATCGGCATTGATTTTAATCCGCCGCGGGGAACGTTTTATCTGTGGGTGCCGGCGCCCCAGGGGTTGACGTCGCTCGAATTCACCAACCGTCTGTTTGACAAAACCGCCGTCGTCGTCGCCTCCGGCACGGCTTACGGGCAGTATGGTGAAGGATTTGTCCGTATTTCGCTCACGGTGCCGGATGATCGGTTGAAGGAAGCGATGGAGCGAATCGAAAAGGAGTTTGGGCAATAACGCCGGAAAAGGCGCCGTATGCGGCGTTGCGCTGCGTCATCAGTCGTTGCGGTATATGCAAAATTACGCCTCACTTCTGCTGACTTGCACGCCTGGCCTCCGGAGCCTTTTGCGGTGTTATTGGATCTTTTGTAAAGAGGAGTGGTACGCAGTCATCCTTGACGTATTGTCATATACGCCTGCGGTGCCTTTGCTTTCGCCGCGTTCTCCTTTGGCTACGAAAGCTACCGGAAAAGAGGCGGTGGTTTGCGCGCCTTGCCTTCGGAGCCTTTTGCGGCGTTATTGAATCAGTAAGATACGGGAGAACGGAGGGAACGGTCGCGTGACCTTCAGGGTATCGAAACCTTTCCCTGCAATGCAAGCTGTCATTCCGAACGCATGTGAGGAATCCTAAAAATCCCTCGCTGTGCTTGGAACATGGATTTCTCCCTCCGGTCGAAATGACAGCGAAGGGAATTGCGACACAATTTCGATTAAAAAGAATCCAGGGAATATTTAAGTAAAGGCACTTTAAGGAAAAGGCAGTAAAAAATGGAAATGGGTATTTTGGGTCTTCCCCAAAGCGGGAAGAGCACGTTGTTCGAAATCATGACGGGTGTGAAAACGAGCCAGTCGCACGGCGAAACGGTTGTGCGGGGCCAGGCGTCCGTGCCGGACGCACGGTTCGACAAACTCGTCGAAATTTACAAACCGGTTAAAGTCTCTCCGGCCAAAGTTCCGTTTTCCGACGTCCACGCCGTCGGCGAACACCCCTGGGAGGCTATCCGCCAGAATCTCTCCGGTGCGGACGGAATCCTGCATGTGGTCGACGGGTTTTCGCTGCCGGATATTTCGCTTTCGCTCGATGCCTATCGCAAGCTGGAAGATGAACTGGTCCTCTCCGACCTTCTGATCATTGAAAAAAAACTGGAACGGCTCGCCAAAATGTCCAAAAAGGCGATCTCGCCGCAGGAAACGGCGCAAAACGATCTGCTGCCGAAATTGAAGGATTGCCTGGAAGCAGGCCAGCCGCTCCGGACGGCGGGGCTTACGCCTGCCGAAGTCTTTACGCTGCGCAGTTTTTCGTTCTGGACGATCAAGCCGGAACTGGTGGTCGTGAACGTCGCGGAAGACAATTTGTCTTTTGCCGATGAATTTGCCAAAGCGGCGAACCTCGCGGAGCCGGTCATGGGAATCTGCTGCAAGATCGAGGCGGAGCTGGCGGGGCTGGATGCCGCCGATCAGAAAGAATTCTTATCCTCTATGGGTATTGCCGAGCCGGCGTTCGGCCGCATCATCCGCGGTGCTTTTTCACTCTTGGGCCGCATCTCCTTCTTCACCGTCGGGGAAGACGAAGTGAAGGCATGGGTGATTCCCGCCGAGACGAAAGCCCCCAAGGCCGCCGGCGCCATTCACAACGACTTCGAACGGGGCTTTATCAAAGCCGAAGTCATGTCCTTTGATGACTTTATATTCCATGGCGGCTCCGCCGCCCAGGTCAAATCCGCCGGACGCCTGCGCCTGGAAGGCAAAGAGTACATCGTCCAGGACGGCGATATCATCACCTTCCGCTTCAACGTCTGATGCGCAAACGGAATCAACGGCCCGCGTCGTAAGCTGCCGGAGAGAATGCCATATACAGAAGCGCCCAATCATTCTGATGAAAAATGCTTATTGTCCCGGCCACTCCCGCCGCCGTGCTGGAAACGTGCCGATAAATTCTTGACAAATCTTCCGGTCGTGTTATCAAACTTCAAAACAACTTTATGGTGATTTACTCCATGATGCCAAAGGAGGTTTTATGCTGGAGTCTTTGAAAAACAAAGTTTGCTGGATCACGGGTGCGGGAACGGGGATCGGCCAGGCTGCCGCGGTTGCCCTCGCGCGGGAAGGCGCCCAGGTGGTGCTTTCGGGGCGCAGAATGAGCGTGCTGGAGAAAACGGCCGAACTGGTGGGCCGGACAGGCGCCAAGGCGGCGATTGAAATACTCGACGTTTCCGATCCCGCCTCCGTCGACGCCGTGGCGGACCGGGTCGCCAAGCAGTATGGCCGGCTGGATGTTCTGGTCAATAATGCGGGCACCAACGTGGCCGAGCGCCATTGGGCAAAAGTGACGCCGGAAAAATGGAAAGAAGTAATCGACGTTGACTTAAACGGCGCGTTTTATTGCGCCCGCGCCGTTCTTCCCGCAATGCGTGCTCAACAAGACGGCTTGATTATCAATGTCTCTTCCTGGGCTGGGCGATTTTATTCCCATCTGACCGGGCCGGCTTACAGCGCGGCCAAGTTCGGACTCATGGCCATGAACGCGAGCCTTAATATGGAAGAATGTATAAACGGGATCCGCGCCTGTGCGCTCTGTCCCGGTGAAGTCTGGACGCCGATCATGGACCGCCGGCCGGATCAGCTTTCCGATGAAGTCAAGGCGAAAATGCTCCGGTCCGAAGATGTGGGGGAAGCGGTCCTCTTTCTGGCCCGCCTGCCCAAGACGGTCTGCATCAATGAGCTCATTATCAGCCCGACCTGGAATCGCCTTTATATCAAAGATCTGACGCCGCAGCCTTAAGAAAAGGACACCGCCGATGACGCCCCGGGAAATGAGAAAAAAAGCCATGGCCATGATGGCCGTTGACCGGTTTCATTGCAGCCAGGCGGTTGCCGCCGCAGGTCAGGAAAAGCTCGGCCGCGGAAACGATGACGTGATCCGGGCGATGGGCGCTTTTGGCGGCGGACTGGGAGGCAACGGAGAAGTCTGCGGTGCGCTGGTGGGAGCCCTCGCGGTGATCGGGCTGCGCTACAGCCGCGCAAACGCCGCTGAAAAGGAAAATCCGAAAATGTGGGCGGATGCCGAAGAGTTGGTTCGGCGGTTTCGCGACGAAATTGTCCAACGGGACGGGACTATCTCCTGCCGCGATATTGCGCAGGTCAACTGGCTTAGCCGCAGCGAGGTCAAGGCCTTTTATTCCGGCGACAAGGTAAAAACCTGCATTCGCATCGTCGGCGAGACGGCGCTTGTTTTAGGCGAAATGCTGGAACGGAAATAGCGGCTGCTTCCGGGTTGACCACTGCCTTTGCGGGCGCAGCTTCCGGGGTGTGAGCCGGGTTCGCGGACATCCTCAACAACTTGTGGGGAACGGTTTAAATGACCTAAAGACCACGCGACCGTTCCCTGCGTTTCCCATCTTGTTCGCCGGACGGATTGCAACACCCGCCGGCTTGAATCGTTTGTTCAGCATTGTAGAAGATCGTTTGGAAGAATGAAGACAAGGAAGCCGGTATTAAAATTGGCTAAGAGAGCGGGATTTGTCCGGCACGTGTGACCTTCGGGTTAGATGCCGGGTGTCCGCTACGCGGCCAAACCCATTGTTTCAGGACAAGGTTAAGAATTGTAAAACTGGCGGAGAGAGCGGGATTTGAACCCGCGGTACACCTTTAAAGGGCGTACAATCGCTTAGCAGGCGATCGCTTTCGGCCACTCAGCCATCTCTCCGCTGTTTTATTCAGGCCTATGTGCTTACAACAAGACGTCCAAAGATTCAAGACGTCCATTACATTATTTGGCGGAGGGAGCAGGATTCGAACCCGCGAACCTTTCGGTCAACGGTTTTCAAGACCGCCGCCATCGACCACTCGGCCATCCCTCCAGAGTATTAATCATCCTTTGGAAAATTTCTTAAAGAGTGATTCTTTCGAGACCTCTCATATAAGGACGCAGGGCTTCGGGGATGATGATGCTGCCGTCCGCCTGCTGATAATTTTCCATAACGGCCACGACCGTTCTGCCGACGGCGAGGCCGGAGCCGTTCAGTGTGTGGACAAGTTCCACTTTGCCCGTTTCTTTCCGGCGAAACCGAATGGCCGCGCGCCTGGCCTGGAAATCTTCAAAGTTGCTGCACGACGAGATTTCCCGATAGGTGTTCTGTCCCGGGAGCCAGGCTTCCACATCGTAGGTTTTGGCCGAAGAAAAACCCAGATCGGCCGTGCACAGGCAAACGGTCCTAAACGGAATGCCCAGCCTCTTGAGCACTTCTTCCGCGTTGGCGGTCAGCTTTTCCAGCTCGTCATAGGACGTCTCCGGTTTGGAGAATTTCACCATTTCCACTTTGTTAAACTGATGCTGGCGGATGAGTCCTCGCGTGTCCTTCCCGTAGGAACCCGCTTCCGCGCGGAAACAGGCTGAATAAGCCACAAAATAAACCGGCAGTTTTTCTTCTTCCAGAATTTCGTCGCGGAAAATATTCGTAACGGGTACTTCCGCCGTCGGAATCAGGTAATATTCCATCCCTTCAATCTTGAAGAGATCTTCCTTGAATTTGGGCAGCTGGCCTGTTCCGGTCATGCTTTCGGCATTGACCATGAAAGGCGTAAAGACTTCCGTGTAACCGTGGTTTCCCGTGTGCAGATCCAGCATGAAGTTGGTGATGGCCCGCTCTAGCTGAGCGCCCGCGCCGCGGTACAGCGTAAAACGCGCGCCGGTGATTTTGGCGCCGCGGGCGAAATCGAGAATGTTCAGGCTTTCGCCGAGATCGAAATGCTGTTTGGGCTCAAAATCGAAAACGGGTATTTCGCCCCAGGTCCGCACCACCGTGTTATCCTCGGAGCCATTGCCTTTGGGCACGGATTCGTGCTGAATGTTCGGCACAACCATGACGAAGGCGTTCAGTTCTTCTTCCGTGGTTTTCAGAACTTCGTCGTATTCCTTTATCTTTGCCGCTACGTCGCCCATTTTCGCGATGAGCGCGGAGGCGTCTTCCTTTTTCTTTTTCAGTTCGCCGACCTGCTTGGAAACGCTGTTGCGTTCATTACGCAGCGCTTCTACGGCCTGCAGCATGTCGCGTCTTTTTGCTTCCAGATCAACGAAATGGTCAAAATCAATTTTCATGCCCCGCTCATTCATCTTCTGCCGAACGAGGTCGATATTCTGCCTTAAGTATTTAAGATCCAACATAATTCCAAATCCTTATCTTCCCTTGCGGTTCATCGCAAGGGTGACCTCACGTAGCATTTTGACCCGTTAAAGTCAATATTTTTGTCCATTCGGGGCGGACCAAATGGCCGCACACAGGGAGCGGCGAAAATCCGGGGCCGGCGCGGGGCGGTCGGATGATCGCCGGCCCGCGACGGTACGGAAACGTCCCGAGCGGCTATGAGAGATGCTCGGAGATCCTTCGCATCAGGAAAAGACCCCGGCCGGACCGGACCTGTATGAGGACCGGATGACCAGAGAGGGAAAAGTCATGAGCAGGAAACCGCGCAGCCCTGCCCCGGATCCATCCCTTTTGGCGGCAGTCTTCCCGGGAAGGCTCCTTCAGGATCTGCTTTGCAGTCTTCTTTTTGCAATTCCGATGAATGCATGCATTTCCGGGCTTTTGGTGAGGTAGGCGCTCGTGAAAAACACCGTCATTCCCGCGACGACCGTGACGATCAGATAGATGAGTCTTGTCCGGAATCCGCCTGCCGTATT
>SBEK01000030.1:0-4285 GCA_009668925.1 Deltaproteobacteria bacterium | reverse complement strand
AAGACGCGCAGCATCGCATACGCCCAGAGGCCCAGCGCATAGCAGAACAGCGCCTGCCCCGTGAGCGTCGCCGCCCGCGCGTCGAAGGCCCCGCGTTGAAACAAGACGGAGATGATCGGCAGATTAAGCGCCATGAGGGCGGCCATGGCCGGGAGGGTGAGGAAAAGCATCAGCCTCAGAGAGAAAGAGATGCTGGATTTAAGCTCAGCCATGTTCCCGTCGGCGACGCACTTGGAGAAGCTGGGCAGAGCCGCTGTTCCGATGGCGATGGCGAAAATCCCGAGGGGAAATTCCATGATCCGGTCGGCATAAAAAAGATAGGTCACCGAACCCGATGGCAGCAGGGACGCCAGAACCGTCCCCACGAAAACATTGATGGTGCCGACGCCGGCGCCCAGAATCGCGGGCAGCATGAGCGCGCCGATTTGCCTCATGCCGGGATGCTGCAAGTGGAAGCGGAATTTGAATCGGACGCCGAACTTCAGGAGCGCCGGCCACTGCATCGCGAGCTGCAGCACACCGCCGATCAGTACACCCACAGCAAGCGCTGTAATTGGCTGGGCAAAGAAATTGCGCAGCGTGAACGCCGCGGCGATCATGGCGATGTTCAGCAGGACCGGCGACAGGGCGGGCGACGTAAAATGCCGGAAAGAATTCAAAATGCCCATGCACAAAGCGACGAGGGCGATAAAGAAGATATAGGGGAACATCAGGCGGTTTAAGAAAACCGTCAGGGCAAACTTGTCGGGATCGGCAATGAAACCCGGTGCGATCAGTCCTACAATGACAGGCGAGATCAGGATGCCCAGCACCGAGACGGCGGCCAGGATGACAGACAGAACCGTAAACGCATGGGAAGCCAGCTCCAGGGCCTCCGCCTTCGTTTTCTTTTGCAGGTATTCGGTAAAGACCGGAACAAAGGACACCGTGAGCGAGCCCTCACCCAGAAGACGCCGGAGCATATTGGGGATGCGAAACGCCACCCAGAAGGCGTCGGTCATCCAGCTGGCGCCGAACAGCGCGGCGATGACCATGTCCCGGATCACGCCGAATACGCGGCTGACCATCGTGGCCGCACCGACAATCCCGGCGGCTTTGGCGACTTTGGCATTTTCCGACATTTCCGGCGAGCTTTCCATTTTCCGATTCCCAGTCCTTCGTTTTCTTTGTCGGCGGAAGTTCCGTATTTTTATGGATGGCTGATGTCCAGTTTCCGGATTCTCTGCTCCAGCTCCGCTTTGCTGATGTCCGTCACCAGAATCGTTTTTTTGCGGCCGTGTGCGCCGGCCTGGATCGTCATCTGGCTTTTGCGCAGCCCGAGTTTCTTGGAGATGAGCCCGATGCAGGCATCATTTGCCGCTCCTTCCACCGGCGGCGCGGTGACTTTGACTTTCAGCATACCGTCGGCAAGGCCTGCGATGCCGGCCCGCGAGGCGTGCGGATTGACGTGAATGTCGAAGCTGAGGCCGTTCTTAGTTTCGCGAATGAGGGGCGGCTCAGTCACCGTGTCGGATCCTTTCTATAAGCCGTGCGCCACCTGAATCATCGTTCCGACAAGGAAATACTGCAGGAAAACGATGATCAGCAAAACAACCAGCGGCGCGAAATCAATGGGCAGGCTGTGCCGGGGGATGATTTTGCGGATCGGACGCAAAACGGGTTCGGTAATCCGATAGAGAAAAATGACGATCTTGTTGTAGGGATCCGGATTGACCCAGGAGATAAGCGCGCGGGCCACGATGATCCACATGTAGATCGTGAGAACGATGTCGATGACTTTGGCGAGCGCGATAATGAAATTACCGGTGGTGACAGCAAACATATCCATGTCCATCCTTTACCCAGCTTTAGGAGGCGCCGCACCGGGCAGCGCCTGGGCGAAATTCCTGAGGGCCTCGTTAAAGGCTTCCGGTTGCTCCACCATTACCATGTGTCCGGCGCCCGCAATCACAACGAGCTTTGCCGAGGCGATGCCGGCCGCGATTTTTTCGGAGGAGGCGGGGGGCATCATCTTGTCTTCCGACCCGCAAATCACCAGCGCCGGCGCGACGATCTTTTCGACATCCTGCGTGATGTCAAACCTGCTGCACGCCAGCATGTCGCCGGCCACCGTTTCGACATCGGCTTCCCCCAGGCTCTTGCGCAGGGAAGGAAAAAGCTTTTCGCGGTTTTCGCGGGCCAGCGAAAACTTGACCATCATATCCAGGCTGAGTTGTGGCTGCGCCCGAAAGCCGCTGATGATGTCGGGATTGACCGGCATGGTGAGACCGCCGCCGACGCAGACGATGCCGGCCGCGTCCCTGGGAAAACGTGCGGCGAAATCCAGCACAATCGCCGAGCCCAGCGAAGCGCCGACCAGGATCGGACGCGGGAGGTTTAAACCTTCGAGCAAATCCCGGAGATCAAGAGCATAGTCATGAACGTCCTGTCTCCCTTTCCCGCTGGATTTTCCGTGCCCGGGAAGATTGACGGCTACGATATTGAAGAATTTGTGCAGCTTTGAATACTGGCAGGACCACGCGCCGGAATTGCCTCCGGAGCCGTGGATGAAGACGAAGCTCTGCGGGTGCGAGCCGAAATTGCGGGGATTGATCCAGCAGGCGATCCTGTTTTCTTTCACCTTGAAAAACTTTTGCATAGCGCATCTCCTTTGAGAAAAATGCCTATCATAAAAGCAAATTCCAATGCAATGGAAGAATGCACCCGAAGCGCCGTGATAAGGAATTGTATTGACAGGACGCCGCAAAAAAGTGCATGTATTTAAACATCACAGCCGGGGGTTCGACACCTATGTTTACAGGTAAAAAGATCGCCATTATCGGCGGCGGGAAGATGGGCGGTATTCTGGCCCGGGGAATCGTCAGCCGCAAAATCCTTTCCGCCCGGGATATTACGGTGGCGGATATCGATCAGGCCAGGCTCGAAGAGTTGCGTTCTTCGTTGAAAGTGAACGTCACGGCCGACAACAAGAAGGCCGTGAGAGACGCCGACATTATCGTCCTAGCGGTCAAGCCGCAGAATTTTCCGGAGACCCTCAAAGGCATTCGCGGCGTTGCCGCAGCCTCCAAGCTGTTCATTTCGATTGCGGCGGGCGTGACGACGGAGGCCATTGAAAAGGCGTTAACGAAGAAGCCGCGGGTCTTGCGGGTGATGCCGAACGTCAATGCGCTGGCCGGCGAAGGCGCCGCCGCCGTGGCCCGGGGGCATTTTGTAAAAAAAGATGACGTGCAATACGCGCTCACGATTTTAAATGCCGTCGGTCTGGCCGTGGAAGTGGATGAAAAGCTGATGGATGCCGTGACGGGTCTGAGCGGCAGCGGTCCGGCCTATTGTTTTCTGATGATCGAAGCATTGACCGATGCCGGTGTTTCGCTGGGGCTTCAGCGCGATCTGGCTGAGAAACTGGCCGCGCAGACGATGCTGGGTTCGGCGCGCCTCTGCCTCACGAGCAGCCAGCATCCCGCACAACTGAAAAATATGGTGACGTCTCCGGGCGGTACCACCGCCGCCGGATTGAAAGTCCTGGAAGAGGGCGGTATCCGCGCCACGCTCACGGCCGCCGTCGAGGCGGCGGCGAAGCGTTCGAAAGAACTCGCCGGTTCATGATAAGCCAACATTAGCGCATATTAAAGCAGCGGCCTGAACCCTGCCACAGCAGCAGAGGGACCGCTGAAGAAAAGAGAGGGTAATAGAATGGAAGTCAAAGGAAAAGTCATTATTGTAACCGGAGCGGCCTCCGGAATCGGCCGGGCTTTATGCCAGAGATTTGCGAAGGAAGGCGCCAAAGCGATTGTGGCCGCCGATGTGAATGAGGCGGGCGCGAAGGCCGTGGCGGGGGAAGTAAAAGGCGACGCCATTGTCTGCGATGTGCGCAAAGAAGCGGATGTCATTCGCATGGTCAAATTTGCTAAGGAGAAATACGGCCGCGTCGATCTCATCTGTTCCAATGCCGGGATTATCGAAGTCGGTGGGTACGAGGTAAGCAATGAGGCATGGCAGCGTATCTGGGAAATCAACGTCCTCGCGCACGTTTTCGTGGCGCGCGCGGCGATTCCGGACATGGTCAAGCAAGGCGGCGGGGCGATTATGATCACGGCCTCGGCGGCCGGACTCTTAAGCCAGATCGGCTCGCTGCCCTATTCCGTGACGAAGCATGCCGCGGTGGGGCTGGCCGAGAATCTGTCGATTACTTACGCCGGCGAGGGCATCCAGGTCTTTGCGCTGTGCCCGCAGGCGGTCGAAACGGCGATGACGCGCGATCACGAAGGCGGCGGCGTGGCCGGTG
>SBEK01000237.1 GCA_009668925.1 Deltaproteobacteria bacterium | reverse complement strand
CGATGAAAATAGAAATCCCCTTGGTGCCGGCGGGATCGCCTTCGATGCGCGCCAGAACCGGATGAACGATGTTCGGCGTCAGATCGTGGTCGCCCGCGGAGATAAAGCATTTTGTACCCGTGATCAGGTATTTGCCGTCGGGCAGCTTCTTGGCGGTGGTCTTCAAGGCGCCGACATCGCTGCCTGCGCCCGGCTCGGTGAGACACATCGTCCCCGTCCATTCTCCGGAGAACATTCTATCCATGTACTTTCTCTTCTGCTCTTCAGTGCCGTAATGATGGATCAACGTTGCCGCTCCGTGTGTCAGGCCCGGATACATGGAAAAAGCGTAGTTGGCGGCGCCAAAGAATTCGATGGCGGCAAAACCGACGGCCGCCGGAAGGCCCTGACCGCCGACTTCCGGGGAATCCATCGGATTGATCCAGCCGCCTTCGCAGTATTTCTTATAGGGTTCGCGAAAAGCTTTGGGAACGCTGACGACGCCGTTTTTGATGTGGCAGCCTTCTTCGTCACCTTCTTTGCAGGCCGGCGCGAGTACATTGACAGCCAGCTTTTCGGCTTCATTCAAGATCATCGAAAGGTCATCCTTCGAAAAATCCTTATAGGCGTCGTACTCGAATAGCTTCTCCAGGCCCAATTGCTCAAACAAAACAAACTGCTGATCTCTGGTGTTGACTAATAAATTGCTCATGTTCCGATACTCCTCGTGACTGGTATTTTTTTTACGACTGACGGTCTATATTACTTTTTTGCGGTCAGCGCAAAGCTTTTGTAGGATTCATCGATTTTGGGCATTTTGACGCACTTCTCCATCAGGGGAAGTTTGCCGTAGGTCGTATCATCCTGCCAGCCGTCCATATGGGCGGCCCTTTTTGCCGCCGCCTGGAGTTTCTTCCAGTTGGCGCTGCCGTACAGAAACATCTCCTGAGCGGCCATGGACCCTTCGCCGTGGATCGTATCGACCTGCCAGTGATTTCCGGTGCAGTCCTTGATGAGCCGCAGAATGCGCAGCCGCTGTTCGGTGGAAACGCCGTCTTTGGCCGCCAGGTACTTGTCGATGAACGGTGCAATCTCCGGGTTTTTCCAGTCCCGGTAGGCCGGCACGGTGGTCGTCAATCCGCCGCCGATATCATGCATGTGCTGGCACATCGTATGGAAGTTGCTCGCGTAGGTCCACTTCGAGGCGTTGATGGCCATCCGGTTGGGCATCATGACATCCATGCCGAACTCCGTGACCGGATCGAGACAGGCCTGCTTGGCCAAAAGCTGCACGGTCTCCGTGATATAGGCCATCCAGGACAGCTTCTTGCGCACATGCGGAACATTCTGGACGCCGTTGTATTCGGCGATGAGACTGGCGGCGCCCGTCATCAGCTCCAGCGTTCCCGTCATTTTGCAGGTGCCGAAGAGACGATGATAGCTGGCAAAGGCATAGGCCAGAACCTGAGAGTACTGCCACTCGCCGCACATGAAGACCCGTTCCCAGGGTACAAACACATCGTCAAAAACGATCAGCGATTCCGAAGGCTGCAGATGGTCGGAGGTCGGATAATCAAATTCGCATTCCTCTCCGTACATCCTCACATTCGGTTCAACGGCCAGAAGTTTCACGCCCTTCGTGGCAACCGGGATCGCGAAGCCCAGTGCATAGTCTTTGTCGGCTTCGCCGTGGGTCCGGCAGGGAAGGCATAAAAGTTCATTGGCGCAGGGGGATGCGCTGATATGCACCTTGGCCCCGCGAACGACGATGCCGTCCTTCTGCCGGTCAACGATCCGCAGATAAAAATCCTGATGCTGTTTTTGCTTGGAAGGATGGAGGCTCCGGTCTCCCTTGACGTCCGTAATAGCTCCCGTGAGCGCCAGGTCGTTTTTCTGCAGATAACGCCGGTAATTTTCGACGCGCTCCATGTAGTTGGTGCCCAGTTTCTTGTCCATGACCTCGGCCGCAACACTGAAAGAAGCCAGTGCGTCGGCGCCCATGCAATGAACCAGCACGCCCCCGCCCGTTCTCATGCCGGTCATGTAACATTCGCGGCGTCTGAGCATATCCTGCGGCGTTTTCGGCGAGGTGAGCAGGAAATTGATATCTTCACCGTCTTTGTCTTTGGTCACAAAAATATCCCGGAACTCGGGAAGGTTCGGCAATACATAATCCATCGCCGCCATCCGGACAATGGTGCTCACCGTGGGATGCGTCCGGACATCCTTTACCTTTTCTCCCAGACACCAGACTTCCCGGCCGTCATTCAAACTTTCTAAATACTGTTCCACTGTTTTGATCATATTTTACTCCTTAAGGTTTATTTTTGAAGAATGCGGCAGACGTCAGACAGCTTTGAAACAAAGGAAGGACAGGTGTCGTCACCTGCCCTTCCGGGCATACCTGGAAATCGAATGATCGATCAGTTTTTCTGCCAAATCATTTCATCTTATTTTGACTGAGCTCCCTGATGCGGATTATTTCTTGCTTTTCGCAATTTCTTCGTCACGCAGAATCTTGCGCAAAATCTTGCCGACGGCCGATTTCGGAAGTTCCTTGCGGAATTCTATAAGTTTCGGAACTTTATAAGGCGCAAGTTTTTCTTTGCAAAAAGCGATAATTTCCTTGTCCGTTGCCTCCACACCCGGTTTCAGCACGATGAATGCTTTTACGGTTTCGCCCCGATAGGCGTCCGGCACACCGGCAGACACCGCCTCGGCGATCTTGGGATGCTGATACAGAACCTCGTCAACTTCCCGTGGATAGATATTGAACCCGCCGGCGATAATCATGTCTTTTTTGCGGTCGACGATATAGAAATAGCCTTCCTCATCCATCTGAGCGATATCGCCCGTAGACAGCCAGCCGTCTTTGAGCTGGTTGGCCGTTTCAGCCGGATTGTTCCAATATTCCTTCATCACGGAGGGCCCTTTAATCAGAATTTCACCAGGCTCGCCTTGCTTGACATCTTTTGTGCCCGTCTCCAAATCGACCAGGCGGACCTGATTATCGGGTACCGGACAGCCGATAGACCCCGGCTTATGACGGAGAATCGGAATGCTGATTCCCGCCGACGTGGTTTCGCTCATTCCCCATCCTTCATTGAAGAAGATGCCCATATCCTTTACTTTCTGGATCAATTCAACGGGCATGGGAGCGCCGCCGGTGCTGAGAAGCCGGATGCGCGATCCGAGGTCAAGCTCCGCGGTCTTCGGATGGCTGACGATGGCGGTTACCATCGTGGGGACGGCGGGGAAATACGTAATTTCTTCGACGGTCGCCAGGACGCCCATGAATTCTTCCAGTTCGAATCTTGGAAACAGCACCTGCGTGGCGGCGTTGAACATGCCCCAGTTCATGGAGAAGGTGTTTCCGTAAATGTGAAAATACGGAATGGCGCCGATAACGGACCTCTGGGCATGGGGAACATAGGTGGTAATCGAATTTCCCCAGAGCGTCCCCTGCAAGGTTGCGGCAATGACATTGCCGTGCGTCAACAGGGCGCCTTTCGGCAGTCCGGTCGTTCCTCCCGTAAACTGAATCAGAGCGGGATCTTCGGAATTGACGGCGACTTTAGGCATGCTCTCGTCGGTGCTCTTTTCCACCAGCTCCGAAAAATGGTGCCATCCGGCTTCCAGCCCCAGGCTTTGGGCGGAGCTCACCGGCAGGCCCTGGATATAGTCCGTCACTTTGGTGATCACCACATTCTTTAAACCCAGTTCTTTGGCCAGCGGCCCCATCACGGGCAGAACCGTGTCAAAAGTGAAGAGCGTTTCCAGTCCCGAATTTTCCATCATGAATTTCAATTCGTCATGCGTGTACATCGGATTCATATTCACGACGATTGCGCCGGCGGACAGGGCGGCATAGTAAGCGATGATGTACTGGGGGCAGTTGGGAAGGGCGAGGCCCACACGATCGCCTTTTTTTACGCCGAATTTGATCAGGGCGTTGGCCAGGCGCAGGACCTGAGAACGGATTTGACGGAACGTCATTTTGGATCCATATAGATTTGTCGCGGCTTTGTGGGGGAACGTAGCGGCGGCGAGGTGTACAAGCTGCTGCACCGGAATCTTCGGATACTGGATCGTTTTCGGGACATTGTAATCGTAACAATTTAGCCAGGGTTTTGCTTCCAAAATGTGGTACCTCCTTAAGAAATTTGTTTATCTATATTTTTCCAGATAATTATTCAGTCAATATCCACTAAGGAAGTGGCGGAATCTGCTGCATCCCGTTCATCGCGCTCCCATTAATACACAATAATAATT
>SBEK01000236.1 GCA_009668925.1 Deltaproteobacteria bacterium | reverse complement strand
TGAGCTTCGGGAAGATGCGCCGGCCTTCGGGAACCTGACAGACGCCCAGGGCTACGATTTTGTCCGGTTCCTTCTTTTCAATGGGTTGGTCATTGAAGAAAATATGCCCGCTCCGGACCGGCGTGATGCCCGAAATCGACATGAGCGTGGTCGATTTTCCGGCGCCGTTGGAGCCGATGAGGGCAACGATTTCTCCCGGCGCCACCGACAGTGAAATGCCCTGGAGAGCCCGGATGCTTCCGTAACAGGTTTCCACGTCAATTAACTTCAGCATCCGCGTCGTCTCCATCTCCCAGATAGGCTTTGATCACCGCCGGGTTGTTGCGGATTTCCTGAGGCGTTCCGCGTGCGATCTCTTCGCCATAATCCAGCACAAAGATGCTTTGTGCAAGATTCATCACCAGTTTCATATCATGCTCAATGAGCAGGATCGACAGTTGGAAATCATTGCGCAGCCTGGCAATAAGCGCATCCAGTTCGTTGGTTTCCTGGGGGTTCATGCCGGCGGCCGGTTCGTCCAGGAGAAGCAGGCAGGGATCTGTGGCGAGCGCGCGGGCGATTTCCAGGCGACGCTGAGCGCCGTAGGGCAGTTCTTTGGCCAGTTCATTCACTGAGCCCGCAAGTCCCATGTAGTCGAGAATGGCGCAGCTCTTTTCAAGAATGGTTTTTTCTTCGTCGCGCGTGCTGCGCGGACGGAATATCGCGCCCAGGATGCCGGACGTGGATCGGCTGTGACGGCCGATCATGACGTTTTCCAGGACGGTCATACCGCTGAACAGGCGAATATTCTGGAAGGTGCGTGCCACGCCGAGTTTCGTAATGGTATTGATTTTCAGGCCGTCGAGCCGCCTGGGCTTTCCTGTCGGGGGATACAGCGTAATAGCCCCGGCTGTGGGCTTGTAGATGCCGGTCAGGCAGTTGAAGAGTGTCGTCTTCCCAGCGCCGTTGGGACCGATCAGCGCGGCGATTTCACCTTTTCGGATGTGCAGATTGACGTTGTCGAGCGCACGCAGACCTCCGAAATCCATGGTCAGATGATTTACGTCCAGAATATTGTCCATATTTCACGCCTTCTTAAGGTTTATCTTGAGCCGGGGGCTGCTGAAATTCGTATTTCCGGCGCCGGTCGGCCAGCAGTCCGCCGGGACGGAAAATCATCATGAGCATCAGCGCGGCGCCGAACAGGATCATCCGGTAGTCGCTGAAGATGCGCAGGTATTCCGGAAGCAGGATAATGGCGAAGGCGGCAATGATGACGCCGACGATGGAGCCCATGCCGCCCAAAACCACAATCGCTAAAATCATGGCCGATTCCAGGAAGGTGAAACTGGCCGGGTTGATGAAGGTTGTTTTTGCGGCAAAAAGAACACCCGCTATTCCCGCCCAGGTTGCGCCTAGCGCGAAAGCCGCCAGTTTCGCTCTGGTCTTGTCGATACCCATTGCCTGGCAGGCGAGTTCGTCTTCGCGAAGAGCCACCCAGGCGCGTCCGATACGTGAATGTTGCAGCCTGTAGATCACGAAAACTGCCAGTGCGCAAAGCGCGATCAAAAGGAAATACATATAAACTGCGGCTTGCTCGGGCGTCAGTGCCAGACCGAAGAGACCGGGGCGGGAAATGTTGGAAATGCCGCTGGGGCCGAAAGAGAAAGCATTCCAGTTTTCCAGCACGAGTCGAAGAATTTCGGCAAAAGCCAGCGTGACAATCGCCAGGTAATCGCCGCGGAGCCGGAGAACCGGCAAGCCGACCAGAATCCCGAAAAGAGCCGCCAGGAGAGCGCCGACGGGCAGCAGCGTCCAAAAACCGAGGCCGAAATGATAATTGAGCAAAGCATAGCTGTATGCGCCCACAGCATAGAAGGCGACGTAGCCGAGATCCAGAAGGCCGGCCAGCCCGACTTCAATATTCAATCCAAGTCCCAGCATAACGTAAATGAGTGCGGTGGTCATAACGTTCACCTGGTAGTGGGAAAAAATGAAGGGGAAAATCAGCATGAGGAGACCAGTAATGACCAGGGCCGGGCGCTGAAATCTCCGGTTATCCAGGAGTCGGGAAACCCATAGTGCCTTTTCGGTCGCTGGGCTTCCGACGGACGTTTTTTTCTGCAGGTAAACCTGCCACAGGAAAGAAAGAACAAAACTGCCGGCGCCGATGCCGAGGATATTGAACCATCGCCAGACGACCACGTTTTCAATGGTATTGACTCTGACGACCATGACGGGGAATGTGAGCAGAATAAACCAGAGGGCAATGTAGGCGGATCTCTTGATTTCGGGGACGTATTTCATCGGAGCCCTTCCTATACTTTCTGATGGGAGGAATGTCCCAAAATGCCGTCAGGTTTGAAAATCAAGATCAGGACGAGAAGGGCAAAGGCAAAAACCGATTCATAGTCGCTGGAAATATACCCGCTGCCGAAGCTTTCCGCGAGCCCCAGAACAAGACCGCCCAGCATGGCGCCCGGGATGCTGCCGATGCCTCCCAGAACGGCGGCCGTAAAGGCTTTAATGCCCGCGTTGAAGCCGATGTAAAAATTGATCCGGCCGACATGGGAGGCGATCAGGATGCCGCCTATCGCCGCGAGCGCCGAGCCGATGATGAACGTGCGGGAGATGACGCGGTTCACATTAACTCCGGTCAACAGAGCCATTTCCTGGTCTTGCGCTGTCGCCCTCATGGCTCTGCCCATTTTCGTGAACCTAAGGAGAAGCGACAGGGCTATCATGACCAACGCGGAAGTTAAAATGATGATAAAGTCGGAAGGTCCGATCCAGGAACTGATCCGGTCGAGAAAATCCGACTGCGGGAGCAGATTGGGGAAGGGGAGAAAGTCCGAGGTCTGAGCGAGCATGACGTAGTTCTGCAAGAAGATGGACATGCCGATGGCACTGATCAGGGGCGAGAGCCGCGGGGCTTTTCTCAGCGGTTTATAAGCGATCTTTTCCACGGTAAAGCCATAGGCCGCGGCATAGAGAACCGCGAGAACGCCTGCCAGAACCAGCACGGATAAACCGGTAAACCCGTGCATGGTCAGGATGGAGGCGGTAATCAACGCGGTAAATGCGCCGATCATGTAAATTTCACCGTGGGCGAAGTTGATGAGCTGCAGAATGCCATAGACCATCGTATAGCCCAGGGCAATGAGCGCATAGATGCTGCCGCGAGTGAGTCCTCCCAAAAATAAATCCCAAAAGAAGTTCATTGACTGCTGCCTGTATCGGGCCGGTATGTGGCTGCCCCGCGCGACCCCGTCAGTCCCGCGGAGGTGCTCGGGGCGTCCCGACGATTATTTCAATTCCACATACGTTCCATTCTTAACCTGATAAATGGAAAAGCCGGCGCCGATGGCGTCGCCCTGGTCGTTAAACTTGATTTTTCCCAGCGGCGTGTCCGTGGCAGAGGTGCGCAGCGCCTTGTGGACGGATTTATATTCCGTGGATCCGGACTTCGTGATGGCATTAACGATCGCCAGCATCGCACTGTAGGCGTTGAGATAGAACGCACCGGGCTCCGAACCGTAGACTTTCCGATGCTCGGTGATGGCGGCGATCGCCAGCGGGTTCTTCGTCGTGTCTTTGGGCCCCGATGCATAGACGCCTTCGGCCGCCGGCCCCGCTACTTTTATGAACGTCTGGTCCTTGACGCCGTCATCCGAGATGAAAACGGTCTTCATGCCCCGTTTACGCATCAGCTGAACGACGGAAGCTGCTTCCGGGTGATATCCGCCGTAAACAACTACGTCGGCCCCTGAATACTTGATTTTCTGGACGATGGCGGAATAGTCCACGGCGCCGGGTGTGATGCCCTCGTAGAGAACGACTTTGGCGCCCGGAGAATCCTCGAGATATTTTTTTGCATATTCAGCAAATCCCTTGCCGTAGTCGCCTTTGTCGTGAATGACGGCGAATTTTGTGAGTCTCAATGTCTTGAGGACAAAATCGGCAACCAGTCTCGCCTGAACATTATCAGGGCCGATGGTGCGGTGAAAGTTCGGGTATTGGCCGGAAAGGGTTAATTCGGGGCTCGTCACGGAGGGAGAGATGACGATAATTCCCGCATCTTTATAAGTGCGCAAGGCCGCCTTGGTGGCGCCGCTGCAGATGTGGCCGATGACGGCGTTCACTTTTGCGGAAACCAGCTTGGTGGCTGCATTCGTCGCGAGTTCAGGTTTACAGGCCTCGTCTTCAATCAGCAGTACAAGTTTTTTTCCGGCAATTCCGCCCTGCGCATTTACTTTCTTGGCGACCAGCTCGGCGGCGTGAATCGTGGGAATTCCGTATGAAACCAGGTCGCCGG
>SBEK01000475.1 GCA_009668925.1 Deltaproteobacteria bacterium | reverse complement strand
TCTCCTTCTGCAATAAATTCTTTACGATTCCGCGAAAACGAAATCGGTGATGACGCTCGGTATTATCTTAGCCCTTCAGTCGCCGCTTCGATTTGGTCAATCAGGCGTCTGATCTCATCCGTAATGGCCCTTGGTGCTGGAGAGCAGTGCTTCAATGGTTTCGAGTTCTTCATGCACGTAAGTCAATGCCTGGCGGCGCATCGACTCTATAGCACTATTCACGCTTTTTTCCCACTGATATGCATGCCGGGATAAATTAATCGTCGCTTGTTTAGGAAGTCCGGCAAGAAAATGCTGCTCGAACATTTTCCGGAAAAGAAACACGGAGGATTAAAAACCAGATCAAATCCAGACGGATGTCAAAAGATTTCGCGGCCGCGATATCCGGATGATCCGGTTTGGCTATATCGATTTTCCAGGTGACTTCCGCCAGTTTGACGCCCGGAACATTTTCAATGTTCTCGTTAAGAAATTTTCGAAAGCTTCAAGCGGCCGTGAAGAGCCCGCGTGGGCTTTCTTTTGCGTTCCCAGGAAACGCGGATGCTTGTTTTCGGAAAGGGTGCGCATTTCCTCCGGGAGCGGTTCCGGCCGTCCGCTTTCTCGGTAGGCGAACAGCTATGACGATATAAACCGGATGAGAAGTGCGACGGATAAAAAAAGCCGCATCATTTTGAGGCGGCCCCTTTTTCTGATGGAAATATTTTCCCGTGGTTCTGGCTTATATCCGGCAGGTGTCCCGGCCGCATGAAGAACAGAACAATGGCAAACCCGACCATCCGACACCCGCCGCCGTATGCTGAGACTGCTGATCGTCAAATACGGCGAACGCCAAACCGCCCACCACACCGGCCGCGGCCCGTGCCGCACATGTATTAGCGGCTCTTGATACTGACATCGTCGGCAGGATGCGTTTTGTGAAACCAGGGGCCTTGGCCCCCGGTTTCACAGATCTGATTTATTTCAACCGTGCTTCCGACAATTGCAGGTGGTCCGTTTCGAT
>SBEK01000474.1 GCA_009668925.1 Deltaproteobacteria bacterium | reverse complement strand
CTCTGGGACAGTCTGCTCAGTTCGGGCAGGTTGTGGTACGGTGTGGCTTCCGACGACGCGCATCGCGACTATGAAATCGGCAAAGGATGGATCATGGTTCAGGCGAACGCGCTGGATTCGGCCGGAATCCGGCAGGGAATCGCGAACGGCTCTTTCTACGCCAGCACGGGGATTGAACTGGCCCGCTTGGATTATGCGGGCGGCGTGGTTTATATCGAATCCAGAAACGGCGAAAGCATTGACTTTATCGGGATAAACGGCGGTCTGCTATGGCGTGCGGCCGGGCCTTTCGGCCAGTATCAGGCTCAGGCCGGCGATACGTATGTTCGCGCCGTCGTCACGGGGAAAAACGGCATCAAGGCCTGGACGCAGCCGCTGTTCTGGACGGCGGCACCCTAGGCGGGGCGGAGGTGCCTGGCACGGGCAACCCGGAGGTGGAATATGATCAGACGTCTTTTGTTCATCGGCGTGATGCTGTGTACGGCGGCTTGGGCGGCCGGGAGCGCAGCGGCCCGCGACATTCAACCCGTGCGCGAAACCCTGGGGCGCTACCGCATCGAGATCCGGGAGAGCTCTGTCTCCGGATTGTCCGCCGGCGGCTTTTTTGCAAATCAGTTCTTTGTCGCCTATTCCGACATCATGTCCGGTGTCGGCGTTTTTGCCGGCGGGCTCTACGGCTGTGCGCGCGGAGATCTTTTGAAAGCGGTTAACGACTGCATGTCCAGTCCCGGGCGGATCACCCCCGACGTGATATCCGATCTGGTGAGCCGGGCCCGTGCTGATGCGCAGCAGGGCCGCATTGACCCGCTGGAAAACCTGAAGACGAAAAAAGTTTTCCTCTTTAGCGGGAGTCTGGATCGGACGGTCCGTCCCGGCGTTGTGGACAGGGCGTACGATGAATATCTGAAAATGGGCGTGCCGTCTGCCAATCTTCGCTATGAAAGGGACATGGCTACGGGGCACGCCCATTTTCAGATATTCATCGTACGCCCTGTCCACAAC
>SBEK01000473.1 GCA_009668925.1 Deltaproteobacteria bacterium | reverse complement strand
GCCCGGAAATATCCGGATTCTTAAAAAATTCGTCGATCACCCGGCCCTGCGTTCCGCAATAATGGATCCGCCCGCCGCCTATGGCCTTCATCAGCCGCATGTCCCGCTCGAGGACATGGTCGAGATACAATTGCGCGCTGATCAGGTGCATCGAGCAGTTGCTGATCCGCGCGGCGCCCTTCCACAGCGCCCCCCAGTCGTAAAACCACTCCTTGTCGCCGCTGATCATGCTTTTCAGCCACGGGACCAGGCGGATCAGGTAATCCGTGACCTTGTCGAGAAGGGCGTCAAGCGCTTCGGGATCGTCATAAAAATCCGTAAAAATGTCGTTTCCGCGGACCAGGTGCGCCGTGTTGAACGCACTTTGGATGTCCGGATGCTGGAGTTTGACGTCTTCCGGCATGTTTTCCAGAAAAATGCCCGTCCATTCTTTCAGCTTGCCGAACCAGCCCGCATCAAGGGACGGGATCTCCATTTTATAGACGTCGGCCGCATTCTTCAGGATGTGGCTCCCCGCGCAGGGAAGGTTGTCGGCGGGGAAGAACATTTCGCAGCCGAACGCTGCCGCGACCTGCCCGGTTCCGAATTCGACGCGGATCGTCGGCGTCTGGTCGTCCCCGATCTCGAAATGCGCCCGGAGCTTATCCAACTCGGCCTTCATCATGACCAGCGGGTCGGCCAGGCGCTCTTCCCAGGTTGGAACGGAGACGGGGGATTCGATCAGGAACATGGGCTTGCTGTTCTCCGGATCCAGGTACATTTGCTTGTATCCCGCGTCGATTTCCTCAAAACGCGCGATCATTTTGTCGTCGAATCGCATATATCGGTTCAGAGACATTTCAAATGCCCTCCCTGCTTGATTTTATTGTATCGGCGGGCAACATTCAAACCTTTTTTCTTGACAATTGTTCCGCCCGCAGTTAAAATGTATTTTGTCAGTCGCGGGACGTCCCAGAAGACTGACAAATTTTTGATATGGCCCATTGGTCAAGCGGTCTAAGAC
>SBEK01000472.1 GCA_009668925.1 Deltaproteobacteria bacterium | reverse complement strand
CATCATCGCAAGGTCATACGGCATCCTGGCCAAAGAAAGCCCGGACGCTCTTCTGATCCTCGGGGACACCAATTCGGCCCTGGCCGCGATTTCCGCCAAGAGGCTGAAGATCCCGATTTTCCACATGGAAGCGGGCAACCGTTGCTGGGACTGGAACGTCAGCGAAATGATAAACCGCAAGATCGTCGACCATATATCGGACATCAACCTGCCCTACACCGAGCACGCGAGGCGCTACCTGCTCGCGGAAGGCCTTGACGGCAAGACAATCTTCGTGACCGGGTCCCCGATGCGGGAAGTCCTGCGGGACCATATGGCGAAGATCGAATCGAGCGACGTCCTTGACAGACTCGGCCTGGAGAAGAAAAAGTATATCCTGGTTTCCGCCCACAGGGAGGAGAACATCGACATAGAGGAAAATTTCATGTCCCTCATGAACGCGATCAACGCCATCGCCGAAGAATACCAAATTCCCGTGATCTATTCCACGCATCCGAGATCGATGAAATTCATAGAGGCGCGGAAATTCAAATTCCATCCGCTGGTGCGCAACCTGAAGCCGTTCGGCTTTACGGACTACAATAAACTGCAGGTGAACAGCTATTGCGTTTTGTCCGACAGCGGCACATTGTCCGAAGAAAGCGCCATACTCGGATTCCCGGGCATTCTGATCAGGACGTCGACGGAGCGGCCAGAAGTCCTGGACAAGGGGACCGTCGTGATCGGGGGGATCAGGGACGACGACGTCAGCCAGGCTGTCCGCCTTGCCGTCGCAATGTATGAAAACCATGAAGAGACAGTCTTGTCCAGCGATTACGCGGATACCAACGTCAGCGTCAAGGTCGTCAAACTGATCCAAAGCTATACAAAAATCGTCAACAAGGCCACATGGCTCAAAAATTAAAGAAGATTCTGGAGGATACTCAGATGAAGGCGGAAAACAAACAAACTAACGGCGGCCCGGCAGCCGAAGGCATGGACTTCGAGATCTGGCTCATAAGGAC
>SBEK01000471.1 GCA_009668925.1 Deltaproteobacteria bacterium | reverse complement strand
TCCCGTAAGGGTCCAGGGCGCGGGCCGAGCCGGCACCCGGATGGATGCATCTTCGGGATCAACAAGAACATTTCCGCAGGCAGGATATTCCATATTCGTGCTTCCTTAAAGTTAATCGGACAGCGGCGGCAATGTCGATTTTTCGTTACGGCGCCCCATCGTGCACTGGGCAGCGAGGTTACGTTCGACGGCCGCAAAACGCAAGCGTTTGTTTCTTAACCTTGCCTGTTGCCGAGGTTGTCATAATCCTCATAGTGTGCTAGCTTAAAAAAAAATTGCTTTAATGCTCATACCCATTTCGAAACAGAAACTCATCAGTCCGCAGCATCGAATCCATTTTCCCGCTCGACTAAAGCGCCGGTTCATTTTTCATAGACTTATCGGCACATTGCTGACATCACGGACGATCCATGGGTCCTTATGCTCGGGGATCGCGGCTCCGTCCGTTACGTTTAAGACCGTGGCGAATGTATTTGTATTCAACCTAAACCACCACCAAGATTTAAGGAGGCAAAAATCATGTCGGAAGAAAAAAAACAATCGTTAACCAGAAGGAATTTTTTGAAAACAGCGGGCGGCACCGCGGCGGTCGCCGGACTGGCCGCAAGCGGCCTGGCCGTGACCCCCTGGAGGGCCGAGGCGGCAAGCATCCCCAAAAAATGGGATGAAACCTACGACGTTGTCGTTGTGGGCAGCGGCTTTGCGGGGTTGGCCGCCGCGTATGAGGCCAAGAAGGCGGGCGCGTCCGTGGTCGTTTTGGAAAAAATGCGCACACCGGGCGGCAATTCCATCATCAATGGCGGCGTCGTCTCCGCAGCCGGATCGCCCAAGGAAAAGGAGCAGGGGATCGAGGATTCCCCGGCTTTGCTTCTCAAGGACATGCTGACGGCCGGGTTGAATTTGAACCATGTCGAACTGGCCAAGCTGGTGGCGGACAACTCCAACGCCACCGTTCAGTGGACGATCACGGAGCTCGGCGTTCAGTACAAGGACAAGCTGTCGCAGG
>SBEK01000029.1 GCA_009668925.1 Deltaproteobacteria bacterium | reverse complement strand
AATATAAGGAGAAAAAGTAGTGAGTGAACTTTCTGTAAAAATAGAAGATATCAGCCAGGTTAAGAAAAAAATGTCATTTGCCATACCGTGGGCCTTTGTTAAAGATGAGCTGGAAACCGTTTATCGAGAAATTGGCAAGAAAGCTAAAATAAAAGGCTTCCGTCCGGGCAAAATTCCCCGAAAATTGCTGGAAAATTACTTTAAGGCAGATGCCGAGGGAGAAGCAATTACGAATATCGTCAACAAGTATTATTGGCAGGAGCTTGAGGACAAGGGTATTGTAACACTTTCTCGTCCGGAGATTGAGCAGGACGGTTTGAAGGAAAATGCGGATTTTTTATTCAGCGCGTCTTTCGAAACGGAACCGGCTTTTGAACCTCAGGGATACCGGGGCATCGATCTTGAGAAAAAGAATATTTCCATATCGGAGACGGATATGGAAAAGAGGCTGCAGGAAATCCGCAAGATGTTTGCCACCATGCAGGATGTGGATGAAGACCGGCCGGCGATGATGGGCGATTTCGTGACGATCGATTTTGCCGGAACAATGGACGGTGAAGCGTTGCCCGAGCTCAAATCGGATAACTTCCTGCTGGAATTGGGATCGAACCGATTTATACCGGGGTTCGAAGAGCAACTGGTCGGGATGAAAAAAGACGAAGCAAAAGCTATTAATTTAACCTTTCCGGAGGATTATCACGAGAAGAAGATGGCGGGAAAGGATGTTTCGTTTACCGTCACAATGAAAGGCCTGAAGGAGCAAAAACTGCCGGAAATAGACGAAAATTTTATTAAGAATTTTGACAAATATAATACTCTGGAAGATTTGAAAAACGACGTCAGAAAGTCAATGGAAGATCAATCCAAACGCCAAAGCGAAGCCGAATTGAAGGATCAAATAGTTGAGGTCCTTTTGAAAGCCAATGAATTCGAGGCGCCTCCTTCCCTCGTCGAACGGCAGATCTTTTATATGATGTCGGACACCCAAAAGAGAATGAGATCGGCTGGCATGGAGGAGAAGAGCGCGATGGAATTAAGTTTTCGCATGCATGATCAGTTCAAGCAGGAAGCGGAAAAGACTGTCCGCACTTTCCTGCTTCTCAAAAAAATAGCTGAGAAAGAAGGTCTTACGGCGTCCGAATCCGACATTGATAATCATATCCGAGAATTAGCGGAAATTCATCAAACGGACCCCGCTGTCGTCAGAGGGGCATATGACAATGAGGAAAGAGTGAGCTCTTTGAAATCGGAAATTATCCAGAAAAAGGTGTTTGACTTTATTGAGCATCAGGCCAATATTAAGGCCATCGAAAAAGTGGGGATGGATGAGGAGGCTGCTCGGTGAATCTGATACCTATGGTCGTCGAACAAGATGGGCGAGGCGAAAGAGCGTTCGACATTTATTCCCGGCTCTTGAAGGATAGAATAATTTTTCTAGGAACGGCGATTGACGATAATGTTGCGAATGTTGTTGTCGCTCAAATGCTCTATCTGGAAGCTGAGGATCCGGATAAAGAGATATTCTTCTACCTCAATTCACCCGGCGGCCATGTCAGTTCGGGGATGGCGATTTATGACACGATGCAGTACATAAAACCGCAGATTTCAACGGTATGCATGGGTCAGGCGGCCAGTATGGCTGCCATTCTCCTGGCGGCCGGTGAGAAAGGGAAGAGATTTGCTCTTCCGCATTCGCGGATCCTGATTCACCAACCGTTGGGCGGATTTCAGGGGCAAGCAACGGACATTGACATTCAGGCGAGGGAAATACTCAGACTGAAAGATGAATTAAACAAAATTCTGGCTGAATTAACCGGACAGCAGCTGGAAAAAATCATGAACGATACGGAACGCGACTATTTTATGACCAGTGTGCAGGCTAAAGAATACGGGTTAATTGACGAAATAGTCGTAAGGAAGCCGGTGTTGTCCGGAGTCAAATAAAAGGAGAAATTAGGTGATAAAAAGAAGTAAAGACAATCGGGGGCAGGGTATGCTGTTTTGTTCATTTTGCGGAAAAATGCAAAGCGAAGTTCGCAAGTTAGTTGCCGGTCCCACTGCTTATATTTGTGATGAATGCATTGAGTTGTGCCGTTGCATTGTCGAGGAAGAAGAAAAGACTGTAGAAAAAAGTCCGAAAAATGTCTTGCCGGAGCCGAAGGAAATAAAGAAATTTCTTGATTCTTACGTCATTGGGCAGGAAAAGACAAAGAAAATTCTGTCTGTTGCAGTGTACAATCATTATAAGAGACTTTTTTCCAATGTCAGTTCGACTGATGGAATTGAAATTCAAAAGAGTAATGTCTTATTGGTCGGTCCCACCGGGTCGGGAAAAACATTACTGGCTAAGACACTGGCCAAGTTCCTTAATGTTCCGTTTACGATAGCCGATGCCACAACTTTGACTGAAGCAGGATATGTTGGTGAAGATGTCGAGAACATTATTCTGAGTCTGCTGCAGAATGCCGATTACGATGTCGCCCGGGCCTCTAAAGGCATCGTCTATATCGATGAAATAGATAAAATTGCGAAGAAATCAGGAAACCCGTCTATAACCAGGGATGTTTCCGGTGAGGGTGTTCAGCAGGCCCTGCTGAAAATCATGGAAGGAACCATGGCCAATATACCGCCCAAGGGAGGCCGCAAGCATCCTCAGCAGGAATTCATACAGGTGGATACGACGAATATCCTTTTTATATGCGGCGGAGCCTTCAACGATCTGGAGACGATCATTTCGAAAAGGATCGGTACCAATACAATGGGGTTTGGTGCGGAAATCAAGAGCAAAAAGGAAAAGAGAGTAGGTGAGCTGCTTTCTGAAGTTCGCTCAGAGGACCTGCTCAAATTCGGTTTAATTCCGGAGTTTATCGGCCGGCTGCCCGTTATTGCCACACTTGACGATCTTGATGAAACCTCGCTGGTTCGTATCCTTATGGAGCCGAAGGACGCCATCATCAAACAGTATAAAAAAGTATTTGAGCTGGAAAATGTAAATTTGAAGTTTACCGATGGCGCATTGCGATGCGTCGCAAAACTTTCCATGGAACGAAAGTCCGGAGCACGCGGCTTGCGTTCGATTCTGGAGAATACAATGTTGGAAGTGATGTACGACATTCCATCGCAAAGGGATATCAAGGAATGTGTCATTAGTGAAGAAGTTGTCGTCAATAAAGAGAAGCCGATTTTGATTTATGATGCAAAATCTGAATCCGCATAAAGATATAGGAAAAGTGAATGAGTGAAGAGCAAAATTATAACGATCAAAACAAAACAAACGTCATCCCTCTGTTGCCGCTGAGGGATGTAGTTGTTTTTCCACACATGATTGTGCCGTTGTTTGTCGGTCGCGAGAAATCCATCGCCGCTCTTGAATCCGCAATGAAATACGAAAAAGGGATCTTCATGGTGGCGCAGAAAAATGCAAAGAAGGATGATCCCGCTGAAGAAGATATTTACCGTGTCGGAACAATAGGCATCATAATCCAATTGCTCCGTTTGCCGGATGGAACGGTGAAGGTGCTGGTTGAAGGCAAGACTCGGGGCGCAATCAAAGAATATCTCAAGAATGACGATTTTTTCCTCGTGAAGGTTGATGACATTGAGGATGTGGATGATGATCCGAATGACATCAGAAAACAAGCCCTGATGCGGAGCATAAAGGAATCTTTTGAGCTCTATCTCAAGCTCAGCAAGAAGGTTCATGTGGAAATGATGGGCACGATTGCCGCCATTGAAGATCCGTCCAAACTGGCGGATGTCGTTGTGACCCATCTGAACGTTAAGCTGGAAGATAAACAAAAAATTATGGAAATATACAACATCGGTGAAAGGCTGGAAGCTATTTATTCACTGATGCTCTCGGAAATTGAGATCCTCCAGGTTGAAGAAAAGATCAAGCGGCGCGTCAAGAAGCAGATGGAGAAAACGCAAAAAGATTATTATCTGAATGAACAAATGCGCGCTATTCAGAAGGAAATGGGCGAAAAGGACGATTTCAAAAATGAAATAGCCGAGCTGGAAAAGCGACTTAAACAGAAAAAGCTCTCTGAAGAGGCATCCAAGAAAGTCCGGCAGGAAATTAAGAAACTGCAGATGATGTCGCCCATGTCTGCGGAGGCGACCGTTGTCCGTAACTACATTGATTGGTTATTGGATATGCCCTGGTCGGAGGTAACGGAGAATAAGTATACGCTCAAGGAATCTGAGGCCATTCTCGATGAAGATCATTATGGTTTGAAAAAGGTCAAAGAGAGAATCATCGAATATCTGGCCGTACAGTCGCTGGTCAAAAAGAACAAAGGTCCTATTCTCTGTCTGGTTGGGCCTCCGGGCGTCGGCAAGACGTCAATCGCAAAATCAGTCGCCCGGGCGACGAACCGAAAGTTTGTTCGCATTTCTTTGGGCGGTGTTCGCGATGAAGCTGAGATCAGGGGTCATCGCCGGACCTATATCGGTGCGATGCCCGGCAAAATCATACAGTCTCTTAAGAAAGCGGGATCGAATAATCCCGTCTTCTGTCTTGATGAAGTGGACAAGCTGAGTTCTGATTTTCGCGGTGATCCGTCTTCAGCGCTGCTGGAAGTTCTGGATCCTGAACAAAACGTCGCGTTTAATGATAATTATCTGGATGTCGATTACGATTTGTCCGATATTTTGTTTATTACAACTGCCAATGTTCTGCAAACGATTCCGGCGCCGCTCCAGGATAGAATGGAAGTGATTCGCATTGCCGGTTATACCGAGCAGGAGAAGCTGCAGATTGCGAAAAAATTTCTTTTGACCAAGGAAATGGAAGCGAACGGCCTGGTGGCCGACAATATTGAGTTCACCAAGGGCGCCGTGTTGCGCATGATCAGACAATATACGAGGGAAGCGGGGGTGCGAAATCTTGAACGGGAAATCGCGTCCGTTTGTCGAAAAGTTGCCAAAGAAATCGTCAGCAACGGGGCAAAGAAAAAAATAGAGATTACTTCTAAAAATATACCGAAATATCTCGGCGTCCCGAAGTACCGTCATGGTGAAACGGAAGAAAAAAATCAGATCGGCCTTACAACGGGCCTGGCCTGGACGGAAGTGGGAGGCGAGTTACTGGCCATTGAGGCGTCCGTCATGGAAGGAACCGGCCGTATGGTTATGACAGGAAAACTGGGTGACGTTATGCAGGAGTCGGTGCAGGCGGCCCTGACTTACATCCGGGCGCGCGCAGAAAAATTTGGTTTGCCGAAGAATTTCTATAAAAAGATAGACATTCATATCCATGTTCCGGAGGGAGCGATTCCCAAGGACGGACCATCCGCCGGCATCGCGATGGCGACGTCCATTGCATCGGTCCTCATGAAGAAGAAGGTCCGTGCCGATCTGGCCATGACCGGCGAAATAACCTTACGGGGAAGGGTGTTGCCGATCGGTGGTCTTAAGGAAAAGATCCTGGCGGCTCACCGGGGTAATATCAAAATGGTTATCATCCCGAAGGATAATGAGAAAGACTTGGCCGAAGTACCTCAAAATGTGCAGCACGCCCTGAAGATCGTTTTCGTCGAGCACATTGATGAAGTGCTGGATATCGCTTTTGTAAAAGACGAGGATATGTACGAGAAAGCCGTAACCGATGAAATTGATTTGCAGGCCGGCGCCCAGCCTGTAAACTAGCAGCGATTTTTGATTTTATATCTTGACAAGAAAACTCATTGTTGCTAGAAGCCAAACAGCTTTTTTCGGGCATGTGGGCGGGTAGCTCAGCTGGAAGAGCGCCACGCTTACACCGTGGATGTCACAGGTTCGAGCCCTGTCCCGCCTACCAGAAAAAGGAAGAATAACAATATGATTTTTTGGGGTCGTAGTTAAGTTGGTTATAACGCCGGCCTGTCACGCCGGAGGGCGTGGGTTCAAGTCCCATCGGCCCCGCCAGAAAATCAAGGGGAGTCAGCGTATAGCGGCTCCCTTTTTTTTGTCGCTCACTTTCTTGGCGAAGGGTGATTGACATAATCGATAGCGCAGTTTATTAAAGCAATACAGTCTTATTGAGAAAAGATAATTCAAAAAATCGGATGATGAAGGCGGTCATATGCCGGCAAGCACTGAGAAACAATTATGATTCCACCCGTTGATTGTCGGCATGAGGCTCGGGTATCGACCTGGTTTGTGATTTTTCTGGAAACTGACGGGACATGAAAAAAATATCGGATCTCATTTTCAGGCGTCGGCAAGAACATATTCGTCGAGAAATTTATGCCCTATTGGCAAAGGGGCAAAAGACAAGCGTCCTCGATGAAGCCTCGCGGAAAATGATCGAAAACATTTTGGAATTTACGTCTATGTCGGTTCGGGAGATCATGATTCCGCGAACCGAAATCGTTTCTATTAATGTCGACGATGCCGCTCACGAAATAATCCGGAAGATTGCCGCTTCGCATTTTACCCGACTCCCTGTTCATCGGGGCGCGATCGACAACATCATCGGTATTTTGAATGTTAAGGATCTGTTGGAAATCTGGTCACAGAACATGACAACGGCTGATATATTGTCTCGACTGACCAAGCCCTATTACATTCCGGAGACCAAGAATGCTCATTTGCTGTTTCACGAATTCAAGGACAATAAGCAACATATAGCCATCGTGATTGATGAGTATGGCGGCACGTCAGGTTTAGTGACGCTTGAGGATTTATTGGAGGAAATCGTCGGAGATATCAGGGATGAGCATGAAGATAATTCGGATTCTGAGGATATCATCCAGACCGCGGACGGGGCAATTATTGTAGATGGCCGCACCGAAATTGAAAAAATAGAAGAGCATCTGCATATCGACATCGAAAAAGGCCGATATGAAACAGTCAGTGGCCTTATTCTGAATACGATTCGCAGAATCCCTCATCGCGGAGAAAAGTTCCATATCAATGGAATGGAAATGACGATTGAAAATGCGGACGATCGCAGTATCCGGAAGGTGAAAATAAATAAAATGGACGATCAAATTATTGATGAAGAATAGCGCCTCAAATCGATCCGCCGATTCACCGAACAAAAACAACGACAGCCGGAATATTTTTTTTGCATTATTCAGCGGACTTCTGTTTTTCTTATCTTTCCCCAAATTTGGCCTGGGGTTCATCGCCTGGATAGCTTTGGTGCCTTTGCTTGTCGTTTTGCGAGATATCAAGTCAGTGGGCAGGGCGCTTATCTTAGGATGGATTGCGGGCCTGACGGCATGTGTGGGGATCGTCTATTGGATTGCTTATGTCGTTGTCCACTATGGATATCTGCCCTTTTATCTGGGGCTTTCGATTATGCTGCTGCTGGCGTGTTACTTGGGCGCATACTTTGCGCTCTTTGCTGCGGGAATAGTCTATTTCAAGAAGAAGATCCCTTTGTTTATAGTTGCTCCTGTTCTCTGGGTGTGTCTTGAATATATCAAGTCACGACTTTTCACCGGTTTTCCCTGGGAAAATCTCGGCTATTCTCAGTTTAACAATATTTTCCTTATTCAGATTGTCGATGTGACGGGTATCTTTGGACTGTCCTTGCTGATTGTTCTTTTGAATGTCGCCTTCTTTGAAATTGTCACGAAGCGATCGAATGAATCATTTGCGTTGGCTGCAATTGTGGTTCTTTTGTGGTCGTGCATTTATGGGTACGGCGTATTGCGGATCGCCGGGATAGATAAAGCCTTAAAGGACGCCCCAACCATGAATGTCAGCTTGATTCAAGGCAATATTGAGCAATCGATCAAGTGGAGAAAGGATTTTCAGAAAGAGACGGTCAATATCTATGAGGAACTCTCTTTGCGTCGCCCGCAGGCGGAAGGCAGCCTGATTGTCTGGCCCGAAACGGCTGTCCCGTTTAACTTTCAGGATGAAAATGATCTGCATCGTCAGTTGAGTGATCTGCCGGTAAAAACAAAAAGCTGGTTCATCTTCGGTTCAATGAGCTACGCAAGGAGAAACCAGGGCGTCGATTACTTTAACAGCGCCTACCTCCTCTCACCGCAGGGTCTCAATCTGGGCAGGTATGACAAGGTTCACCTTGTCCCTTACGGAGAGTATGTGCCATTTAGAGAGCACTTTCCTTTTGTCAGCGGTTTGACTGCGGGGATCGGTGATTTTGTCGAAGGAAAAGGCTTCTCGCCTTTAAATATGGGTGAACGGAAAATCGGCGTACTGATCTGCTACGAGGGAATACTGCCGGAGGCGGCGAGGGCTTACAAGAATGCCGGGAGCGAACTCCTCGTGAACATTACCAATGACGCCTGGTTCGGAACCACCTCCGCGCCGTATCAGCATCTGTCCATGACTGTTTTCAGAGCCGTGGAAACAAGGCAGTACCTCGTACGTGCTGCGAATACAGGCATCTCCGCTATTGTAGATCCGACCGGAAAGGTCATAGCAGACACCAGGCTGTTTAAAAAAGACGTAATCCATGGTATAATCAAGTTCAGCACGTTACCGACTTTTTACGCACGATACGGCGATTGGCCAGTTGGCGCCAGTTTCCTGTGTATGGTCATTTTGTTTGTGTGGAGATTAACAGGGAGGAATAGAAATGTCATTTGAAAGCATGCAGGAAGCCGTTAATGATCTGAAGCAAAGAATTCGTTACATCGGGGAATGTCTTTGACGTCGACGAATTGGAATTGAAAATTAAAGATCTGGAGATGCTCTCCTCTAAAAAAGAATTCTGGGATGATCAGGAAAAGGCCCGCGCCGTCCTGCAAAAGAAGACGAAATTATCCGACGCCCTGGACCATTGGAAAAGCTTTCAAAGCGAGCTTCGGGATATTGAAAACCTCTGGTTGATTGCGTCCGATGAAAAGGATGAACAAGTCATCCAGGATCTCACATCCGAGTTGGAAAAGTTATCGTCCGACGTTAAGGGTGAAGAGCTCAAAATGATGCTGGCCAGCGATGAAGATCGGATGAATGCGATTATGTCGATCCATGCAGGCGCCGGCGGGACGGAAGCCCAGGATTGGGTGGAGATGCTCCTGAGGATGTATCTCCGGTGGGCCGAGAGAAGAAATTTCAAGACGAGCATTATAGATTGTCTTCCCGGTGATGAGGCTGGAATAAAGAGCGTTTCCTTGACGATGGAAGGTGAATACGCATACGGATATGCCAAAGCAGAAATCGGAATTCATCGTCTGGTGCGCATTTCTCCATTTGATGCGGGAGCCAGACGCCATACGTCTTTCGCTTCGGTGTTTGTATACCCGGAAGTTGACGATGAGATAAAAATAGACATTAATGAAGATGATTTGAGAATCGACACATTCAGATCCGGCGGCAAAGGAGGCCAGCACGTCAACAAGACGGATTCTGCGGTCAGGATTACCCATTTGCCGACGGGTATAGTCGTGCAGTGTCAAAATGAACGCTCTCAGCACAAGAATAAAGCGATGGCCATGAAATATTTAAAGTCCCGGCTCTACGAGCGAGAATTGCAGCAGAAGAATGAGAAACTTGATGAAGAGAACAAACTAAAAAAGGAAATTGCCTGGGGCAGTCAGATTCGATCCTATGTGCTTCATCCTTACAAAATGGTCAAAGATCATCGCACCGGTCTTGAGGTCTCCAACACTCAAAGAATTCTGGATGGGGAGATTGACGACTTCATACAGGCTTATCTGATGCTGGAGGGGCAGCGGGGTCCTTCGCTTCGCGGCGATAAACATAACGCAATGTGAAGATGCCAAAGTGTTTGGGTATAAGAAGAAAGTATGTTATAAAGTCGTCAAATGGCGATGATTGACGTAAGCAATGAGGTGGAAATATAGAGTTATTTAGTGACATAGAACACAATCCCTTTTTTGCTTGAGAACCGAAACGTATGTAGGAGATTCGCATGCCGATACCCCAAAAAAATATTTCCGCAATCTGTCTTGTAATTTGCCTGAGCGTGATCACGTTCTTCATTCTGAGCTTTTCCGCAAGAGCGCAGAATGTTGATCACAATGGCACGCTGGTGTTTGCAAAAGAAGGAGACATTCCGGAACAAAGCCGCATTTTGGCTCAGATGACAACAGACTCCAACAGCTCTCGTTTAGCGGACAAGAAGGCTTCAAACGAAGAGGACGAAGAAGAGGTCGAAGATGAACAAGACCTCATGGAAAAAGCTCTCGAATTGCTTGAGCTGGCCGATAAGTACTGGAAAAATGGTGATCTCGAAAATACGGTAAATACTTTGGATAAAGCTTATGCCCTGGTTTTGGATACAAACGGGGATGTGGAGATTGCCAGACAAAAGGACGATTTACGTCTTCTGATTTCCAGAAGGATCCTTGCCCTCTATTCCTCTCAACAAAGAAAAACGAATGGCAAAGCGAGCGAAATTCCAATGGTGATGAATGCCGATGTGGAAAAAGAAATTCGCTCCTTTCAGGGTCCTGAAAGAGATTTTTTCATATCCTCTTACCAACGCTCCGGGCTGTACAGAGACATTATTGTCGGGGAACTAAGGCAAGCCGGTATTCCGGAGGAATTCTTCTGGCTGCCTCTCGTTGAAAGCGGATTCAAGGTATGCGCGTTGTCCAGCGCAAGAGCTCTGGGTTTATGGCAGTTTATTCCATCAACTGGTTATAAATTCGGCTTAACGCGAGACGAATGGATAGATGAACGCATGGATGTTTTGAAATCGACGCACGCTGCTATCGCATATTTGAAAGAACTGCACTCCATGTTCGGCGATTGGCTGACTGTGCTTGCCGCATACAATTGCGGCGAGGGAAGGGTGCTTCGCGTCATATCACGGCAGCGCATCAATTATTTTGACCGCTTCTGGGATCTATACTCTCAGTTGCCCAACGAGACCGCGCGCTACGTTCCCCGTTTTCTGGCCACTCTGCAAATCATCAAGAACCCTGAAAAATATGGATTTGAGTTACATACGTCCACGGAATCTCTGCTGAACTACGAAACGGTTACCGTAAACAAGATGATGAAATTGACGGATGTGGCGTCGAAAATGGAAATATCCGAAGACTGCATCAACGTTCTTAATGCGGAGCTCAGATATAAAATTACACCGGATAGAGAATATTTATTCAAGGTGCCTCAGGGCTCTCTGGAAAAATTTAATATGGTTTATAACGATATTCCGGACACGGAAAGGCCGCGTTTCATTTACAGCCGATCCGCCTACATCAAACATCGTGTTCGTCCCGGTGAAACGGTTGCCTCCATCGCCAAACGATATAAGGTATCGACTCAAAGCATTTTTGCATCAAACCGCATCAACACAAAGAAAAGGTTGGCTAAAGGCCAGATCATTCGAATTCCCGTGAATCGTACGGAAACAGTGGTGGTGAGGAATACATCTTCTTCGCGGAATAAAAATGCGGCAGCGCACAAGACATCCGGTGCGATTCAGTCTTACAAAGTAAAATCCGGCGATTCCCTGGCGGGCATTGCCAAACGGTTCCAGGTACCCGTGGCCAAACTCAAAGAAATAAATAAACTCAAAACGAATACGCTCCAAGCCGGGAGGACGCTGAAGATTCCTGCGGAAGCGATGGGAAATAATGACGGTGAAAAGCGCGAGACGAAAAATCGCATACAAACATCGGCGGTGGGAAAGTCGACTGTGGCGGGTAAAACTCTGACTGCGGAGGAAATCTCCCAATTGGGAACAGACAAACACATTGTCACCAAAGGAGACAATCTTTCTGTTATTGCGAGAAAGTATGATATTGAACTTGCCAAATTAATTGAAATGAATAATCTTTCCGGCCGCGACTCCCTGACGCCCGGACAAGTTCTTACGATCAGATAGAAATTGCCTGCGAAGCGCCGTCAAAAGTGCAAAGATCAGGACTGCACCAAGACTCTAAACAGTTCTTTCTCCTTTTTTTTCATTTTCAACGCATCGGCTCTAGAGGTGTTTTCATGGTCGTAACCCGTGAGATGCAGGAGACCGTGGATAATTAGAAAAAGAAGTTCTTCGGTGAATCCGAAATTGCCGGTTTCGGCGTCGCGAAAGGCCGTGTCGGCCGAAATAACAATATCGCCAAGCAGGCCGCGACTCAGATCGCCAAATTCACCTTCTTGAAGAGAAAAAGAAATAACATTCGTCGTCTTATCCCTGGAGAGGTATTGCTTGTTGATGCGCTGAATGGTTGGATCATCTACAAAAGTAATGCTGATTTCTCTATCCGCGCAATTCACCAGCCTCATGAGACGGGTCACCTTGGCGCGAATCTCCCTCTTGTTAATTTTAATTCGTTTCTGCAAATTTTCGATTCGTATTTTCACCGGATTCTCTTCTGATATTATTCTCTTTAGGAGAGGCTTCAGGATAATCAACACGATGATGAAAGATTCCCGTCAATATTCGCGTAAATGTTTCCGCAATGGTGTTGAGATTTTTTAATGTTAACTCGCAATCACTCAATTGGCCGTCCATATATATACGCTCGATCCGTTCACGGACCAGCGACCGTATCCTGGCCGGAGTCGGGTTGGAAAGGGTGCGGGATGAGGCTTCGATGACATCGCCCAGCATAACGAGTCCCGCTTCTTTGGTTTGCGGTTTCGGGCCGGGATAGCGGAAATCGCTTTCGGTCAGCGACCGTATGGACTCATCTTTGTCTTTCTTTGCTTTATCAAAAAAGAAGCTGACCAGGCTGGTTCCATGATGCTCGCGAATGATGTTAATGATCGGTTGGCCGAGCTTGACCCGTGACGCAAGTTCACAGCCTTCTTTAACGTGAGAAATGATAATCAGGGAACTCATTTTAGGCGATAGCTTATCGTGACGATTGTCGTATCCGGGCTGATTTTCAATATAGTAATGAGGCTTGGTCAGCTTTCCGATATCATGATAATAAGCGCTTACTTTAGCGAGCAGTGAATTCGCGCCGATAGCTTCCGCAGCAGCTTCGACCAGTGAGGCGACAATGATGCTGTGATGATAGGTGCCGGGCGCCTCGATAATCATTCTCTGAAAAAGGGGCTGATTAAGATTGGCCAACTCCAGGAGTTTGATGTCCGTGATAAAGCCGAAAAGAGTTTCAAAGACCGGTGTTACACCCGCAACAAGGATCCCGGTAATGAGGCCGCCGAGAAAGCCCATGGCCAATCGCATCATTAAGTCGTTCAGTATATGACCGGTAAGAAGATTCAGGCAAAGAATGGCGGCCATATTGATGATGCCGAGAAAAATTCCGACCTTCAGAAAGGTGGAACGCTGGCGGCTGTTGACGATGTGATAGGAAGCGGCAACGGATCCCAGAAATGAAAAAAGCGGGAAAACAAATTTTTCATCGAACAGAAGGCTGATCAGAAATGAAGTCAGCACGCTCATGATCATTGCCACGTTCCGGTTGATAAGGACGGCTATGATCATGGCGCCGCAGGCAAAGGGTATCGAAAAATAGCACGCATCAACCGCAATGACGGGAAAGGCTCTGTTAATCGCCACCGACATGAAAATTCCCGCCTTGACAAAGAAAATCTGTAAAAACGCCACGATGGCAAAGACGAGGAAATCTACGTTGGAGCGGGCAGAAGTCGTAAGCCAGTTGCGCGTACGCCAAAAATAGAGCAGCAGGGTTAGAAAAAGCGTTGTGCAAAAAATCCCCAGAATAATGATAAAACTCGACAGTGTGGTATCGGATGTTGTTTTGTAAAAGGCTTCCAGTTTGGCCAATTCCAGATAACCGATTTTTTCTCCTTCTCGAACAATCATCTCGTTTTTTTGAACTTGAAAGTAAACCGGCTTGACTTCATCGGTGACGGTGAGAATCTTCTTGTTCGTTGCCTCTCGATTGAATCTCAAATTGGGTTCGATCAGCTTCTTAAGAAAGGAGAATGATAACCGGCGCGACTCCGCTTGCTCGCTCTTAAAGACCGTGTTTATTTTTTTGAGCAGCAGAGGATCAACATCCTTGATGCTGTATACGGACGATACGTCTTTCAGATTCTCCTCGCCCCGCGTTACGGCGTTCACGATCGTTATGCCCTTTTCGCGTTCAATTTTCTGGAGCGGACTTTGTGTAATCAGGGAGCCTTCGTAAAAAAGAGAGATGATCCGAGACAATTTTTGAGAAAGATCATCAGAAAATCTGTTGGCGCGGAGAAAAGACAACTCGGCCTGCGTAAGCGGCATTCCAAGGGAATTCTCCAGAAGGATCTTAGTGCCTGGTTCATCCGGTTTAGCCGCTCCGAGCAGAAATGCCTTCTTGATTTTCGTTCGCAACGTTATCGCGATCTCCGCATCAAAATCATAAATTGGGCGAACATTCACCGCAGCTTCATTTCTTTTTTGGAGGGTGGAGTTGATGTCTTCAACGAGAAAATCACGGTCCGCCTTGATGTTCTCCTGAGCAATCATTCCATGTCGATACTGAGGATTTGAGTAATAAAGTTTGGGAGCGAGAAGGGCCGCCAAAGCAATGCTCAGCAAAATGGCAATCGCCCACCGCTGAAAAATCGTGTTACGCAGAAAAGCGAATGACAGCTTATTCTTCTCGGTCAATATCCGGATAAAAGAAAATATCTTATCAGATGAGGAGTCTAGGAAATTCATAAGGGTTATTTTTGACGGTACTTTTTCTCAGTGTCCCATGAGGCATACGCCGCTATTACATCGGCGACCAGAGGATGACGGACGACATCGACTTGGGAAAAATGTACAATACGGATCATTTCGACGTTTTTGAGGATTCTTTCGGCCTCTATCAGACCCGATGATTTCTCCATCGGCAGATCAATCTGAGTGACGTCGCCCGTCACAACCGCTTTGGAATTGAAACCGAGGCGAGTCAAAAACATCTTCATTTGTTCGGAAGTCGTATTCTGAGCCTCATCCAAAATAATAAAGGAGTCGTTAAGGGTCCGTCCGCGCATGAACGCCAGAGGGGCAACTTCTATCAGTCCTTTACCGATCAAGGCGCCTGCTTTTTCCATATCCACCATGTCATAGAGTGCGTCATATAAAGGGCGCAAATACGGATTGACTTTCTCGGCGAGATCACCGGGGAGGAAGCCCAGCCGCTCACCGGCCTCAACAGCCGGGCGGGTAAGAATAATCCGCTGCACTTTCTTTTCCAACAACTGGGACACCGCCATCGCCATCGCCAGATATGTCTTTCCTGTGCCCGCGGGGCCGATGGCAAGCACCATATCGGCACTCCGCATGGCGTCGATGTAATGACGCTGTGCGATGCTTTTCGGAGTGATGATTCTTTTCTTTGAAGATATGAAAACCGTGTCCAGAAAAACATGGGCTAGATCAAATTCGATATCTTCAGTGAGAATCCTATGGGCATAGTCAATATCGGAAGAATGGATGTGCCAGCCCTTCTCCATGATGGAATACAATTGTCTGAGCAAAAGTGAAATCTTCAGAACGGCGGTCTCATCGCCTGTAATGGAAAGGTGGGTCCCCCAGGGTTTAACCTTGATCTGTTCAAGCTTTTCAAGGAGTTTTAGGTGCCGGTCATGTTCACCGCAGAGGCTCTTTAATAAATTTGCGTCCGCGAAGGACAATTTTTCGACGCGGATGTTTTTAGTTGCTTTAATCAAATAATATCAGCCTCTAAAAATATTGATCTTAGCCAGAACCCATTGCCATTCAGTTCTGCAGGCAATAATATCCGGCACCTCTTATGCGAAGGCGTTTTTCTATCATTATGAGTCGTTGAATGCAATACAATTCACATCTGTAAAAATAGGTGGGCGAAGACTTTCGCGTCACCGATCATGCTGTTAATCGGGCAGTTTTCATTGGGCTGATGGGCCATCATATTGGATTTAGACCAGACCGCCGCCGGATAATCCTTCTTCCGCAGATACGCAGCAACTGTTCCCGCACCGACGCCGCCGGGGCGGGCTTTCACGAGATAAACAGCCTCAATTGCTTCTTGAAGGGCGCCAACGACTGGAGCATCGGCTGCAGTGGGCTTGGTTGACTGGACGTATTGTTCCTGCGATATTTCAATGGTGACCGAAAATTTTATTTCTGTTTTTTTAACAATTTTATATGTTTCTGTGAGGACATCCCGGAGGTCGTATTGCGGAAGAACCCGACAATCCATGTAGAAAATGTCTTCGCCGGGTATCGTATTGATATTGCCGACGTTGGCCTCTTTTTTTGTGGGTTCAAACGTACTCTGTGGTGGATCAAACAGCGGATCCAGGGCGCTAAAGATTTTACGAAGTTGGGTCAATTTTGTTATCAAATACGATGCGGCCGAAAAAGCATTATTGCCCAGCTGAGGCTTGCTGCCATGGCATTGCCTGCCGGTAGTCCTGAAACGCAACCAGAGAATGCTCTTTTCCGCAATTTCGATCAGAGAGCCCTCTTTGTTTCCGGAGTCGGGAACGACGATCAGGTCATCCTTGCTGAAAAGTTTATCCGGCAGGTCTAAAACATGATAGAGCCCCTTGCTGCCGGATGTTTCTTCATCCGCCACGAAGAAAAGGCGAATGGAACTCATGGGGATGACGCCTTCATCAATAAAGGCTTTAGCGGCGAAAATCGAGGCGACCATATCCTGCTGATTATCTTCCGTCCCGCGACCATAGATGCAATCGTCTTTAACATAAGCCGCATAGGGATCGGAGTTCCAGAGATTGAGCTCACCCGGAGGAACGATGTCCAGATGCGTTATGATCCAGATGACGCGAGATTTGTCTTGCCCCTCAAGTGATGTCAGAAAATTAGGCCGAAGGCCACTGGAAACGGCCGCGTCCGGCGCATCGTAATGTGTGAATGACTTAAAACCCATCGTGATCAGAAGCTTCTTCAGCAACTGGGCTTTCAACATTTCGCCGTCTCCGCCATTGACCGGACCGACGGCGGGAACGGACGTCAGAGCTTTTTGCAATTCGATCATTTCATCCCGATAGGCGTCGATTCTGCGAGTAATTCTCGTAAAGGTGTTTTCGTCAATCATAATGAAGTTCCAATCTGTTGTTATGGTGAGAGGTAGACGGGCTGCCCCCATCTTTCAGGTATTTTACCGAAGCGATCGACATCGCCGACAATAACCGTCATCCGCTTTTTTTCATTTAAAGCTCTGGCGGCGACCCGTTTTAGATCCTCTCGCGTCACGGCCTCGATTCTTTTGCGATAACCGCTGAGAAAATCATCAGGTAATTTTTCAAACGCTATAGACATTTGCTGAGAAGCAATCTGGCTTGGCTGCACAAAAGAAAAAATGAAACTATTCAGGATGGATCTTTTCGCCGAATCGAGTTCAGAGAGGCTGACGGATCCGCCCGCCACATCCTGTAGAATATCGTTAATCAACTGAATGGCCTGTATCGTCGATTCCGTTTTAGTCATGGCATATGTTCCGAAAACACCGTAATTGGCCCGTGCCCTGTAGAAACTGCCGGCGCTGTATGCCAAACCTTCATTATTGCGAATAGCGCTGAATATCCGGGAAGAAAAACCACCGCTGCCGATAATAAAGTCAAGAATTGTGAAGGCATAAAAGTCGGGATCATTTTTACTCAAGGTGAATTCCCCGCTTACCGCTGTCGATTGGGGAATCTGCTTCCGGATGATGAATAAACCGCTGTCGGACCTTTTCGGCGGTGGAGCGATAGCGAGGGCAGGAAGTGCTGTCCCCCAGTCGCTAAAATACTGTTCCATTTTATTTACGGCATCTTGCCTGGAAATATTTCCGGAGACTGCGAAAATCATATTAGACGCTGTAAAATATTTTCGCTGAAATGAGACCAGGTCGTCGCGCCTTATATTTTGCAGTGATGCAAACGTAGGGTATCGTCCGCGCGGATCATCGGGATACAACAAGCGGTTGAATTCACGAAAGGCCAGTTTTTGGGGATTATCCGTGATTCGCCGCAGTTCTTCCCTTTTCAATGAGAGCGCCAGCTGCAACTTATCTTCCTCAAAGGCGGGTTCTTTGATCATCTGCGCGAGCAGATCCAGGCACGCATCCAGATCATCTTTGAGAAATGAAAAATTGATCGATGCAGACTCCAGAGCCATCGCTATGGAAGGCGCAGCGGCTAGAAAATCCAAACGATCATCTATTTCCGCACTGCTTAACTTTTCCGTTCCTCCGGTTCTCATAAGGTAGGCCGTCAGTTCAGCGACGCCTTCTTTGCCCTGGGGATCATACATGGACCCGGTTCGCACCAGTGCGGATATGGACACCAGGGGCAACTCGTCGTCGCGAAGAAAGAATAAAAGCGCGCCGTTTTTCAACGGAATGCGCTCGGCCTGCGGCAATTTAAACTCCAACCGGGGATACTTCAATTGTTCCGGGCGGGGAAATCGATCTGAGGCAAAGGTCTCGAAGGCGAGAACTGCGCACACCAGATACAGCAGCAAAAAGGTTACGCAAAAATGTTGTGTTCTACTTTTCATCTCTACCTGCGCCAGCGACATCCGCTTTCCTGTTTAAGACGGCGACCGTCCGATTTTCAGTCCGAAGATACTTTGCCGCCGTCCTTTGAAGATCGAGTGCCGTTACTTTTTCAATGCGGGAAACATAATTGGAAAAATACCGATAATCACCGAGAAGCAATTCATAGTAAGAGAGGATGGAAGCCAGTTCGGAATTGGAATCGAGACTTTTGATATAATCCATCTTCAATTGATTTTTGGCCTTGGCCAGTTCCTGGTCCGAGACGGGTTGGTTCTTGATGGTTTCGAGTTCACGAAGAATGGCGGTCTGAAGTTCATCGTTCGTGTGAGGATGGCGCGGGCGTGCGGATATCACAAAGAGATTGGGATACCTCGTAGCGGGAACCCCGTTAGATACACCGATGCTGTCCGCAATCTGCATTTGCAGAACCAGCTTGGAGTATAACCGGCTCGTCCGGCCTTTGCCGAGAATCGCTTCCAGGACATCGAAGGTATAATCATCGGCGTCAGGCGCCGTCGGTTTGTGATAGCCGATCAGCAGCGACGGACCGGCGTCAAACTGGATTTCGATCTTTCGCTCCCGGATTTGTGCCGGTTCTTTCGGAATCCCGACCGGTCGAGCTTTACTCCTGGGAATCCGCCCAAAATACTTGCCGATCAGCTTTTGAGTCTTTTCGAAATCAATATCCCCGACCACGGCGATGACCATGTTTTCAGGGGAAAGGTATTTTTGATGAATCCGCCGGACGGCTGTCTGGTTCATGTAAGCCAAATCCTGAGGAAAGCCGATCACGGGCCGTCCGTAGGGATGAACAGTATAAGCGGCGTTCAGGAACGCTTCATAAAGCTTCCCGTCGGGACTTGTTTCCACTCTCTGTCGTCTTTCTTCCATGATGACATCTCGTTCCGTATAAAAATCGCGAAAGACGGGATGAAGCAGACGATCGGATTCTATCCGCGCCCAGAGTTCGATTTTATTGGCCGGGAGACTGAGAAAATAGGTAGTCACATCCTGCCCGGTTGATGCGTTCATGCCCAAACCGCCGTTTTCCGTATAGAGCCTGTCAATTTCATTGGGGATATAGTAACGGCGCTGTTTGGCCTGCAATTCCTTCAACCGCAGAGCAAGCTTTCCAATGATTTGTTGATCAGCTTTTCCCTGCTTCATCTTTTCTTTATCCAATGCCCGTCCTACCGTTTCGATTTCCACGAGAATCTTCTTTTCTTCAGGATAATTTTTAGCGCCGATCGTTGTGGTGCCCTTGAACATCAGGTGTTCCAGGAAATGCGCCGCTCCGGTCTGGCCGGCAATCTCGTCCACCGCACCGACGCGATAGCGGATATACAGGGAAACGGTCGGACTGAATGTCCGTTTCAGCATTAAAACAACCAGCCCGTTATCTAATTTGGTTTTGACAACATTCTTTTCCAGGTCGATTGCCTGCGAAGGAATGGCCCAGAGAAGGGCGATCAGCCCAAACAGGTACAAATAAAATCTATTTCGTTTCAACATGGTCGATCTCTTCACTGGATTTCCTGGGAAAAAAACGAAAGACGCCGTAAAGGAGGCCAACGACACAAAAAAGAATGATGAAGGAGGCCGAGAATAAAGTCATGACAAACTCGAGCGGATTGGTCATCTTAAATGACCCGGCCATAATATTGATACCGCAAACTAAAAAGAAGAGTGACAGCACGATGACTACGATATTTTTAATCCGGACTATAATCTTCATCTGGCAACCGCTTCTTTCGGCAACGATTTGAGTCTGGCTTTGATCCTGCTGTAGACATCATAGCTGAAGTCGTCATTACGGCAGCATAAAAGAGTGTTATTATGATATAGAGGTTCATGCTGAATGTCAAATAATGAAGCCGAAATTGCATCGTTCCACATTTTTGTACCGGGTATAGGTGAGTATTCGGCAAGGATTGGCCTGGCCCCGCACTGCAAGACAAAATCAATGCTCTTTGCGACGTCTCTTTCTTTTTGACCGGGCGTACCGCACAGCAGATATACACCGATGTCTTCCGCTTTATATCCGGCTTCTTTGAGATGCGCAGCGGCCTGGCGAAGTTCTTCGTTTTGCACTTTGCCGCCCGTTTCAGTCTGTACTTGAAAATCGGCGGTTTCAAAGCCAAAGCGAATGGTTTTAAAGCCGGATTCATAAAGAAGTTTGCTGAGATGCCCGTCGATTTCTCTCAAATGCAAGCCGTTGGGACAGTGGAATCGACAGGATAGACCGCGCTTCTTAATCTCCAGAAGAAGGGGGATAATCATCTTTTTGGAATCAACCAGCAAGGCATCATCGTAAAAACTGAAGTCAATCACTCCGAAATTCTTGTGCCAGTACTCAATTTCGTCGGCTACCCGCTCGGGATTGCGTCGAATGAATTGCTCCTGTAAGATGTGAGATGAACAATAACTGCATCGGTAGGGGCAACCGAGCGACGTAATGATCGGAACCTGATCAAGTCCGTGAAGAAGATCGAATGCCGGATAGGGCAGGGTATCCAGATCTTTTTCATCAGGGTTTAACGAGATGTCTTCATCAAAGAGCTGGCGAAGCAGATTAAGAACGGCAATTTCACCACGACCACGAATGACATGATCAGCCCCTGAATGAGCGACGGCGTGGTCATAACACAATGACGCGTATTTGCCGCCCAGAACAACGGGAGTGCCCGGCAAGACCTCTTTGACGATTCTAATGGTTTCGAAAACGCCCGGGTACCAATAGGTCATCATTGACGTAACGAGGACGATATCCGTATCTCGATATTTTTCGAGTTCCAGGTGTAAGACATCCGGATCGACTCCATAGCGGCAGTAAGTTCGCGGCATCGTCTCGAGACAGAGAGGCTTGTCGATCGGCTGACGGAAAAATCCGCCGTGGCCGTATGAATGGCGTTTTGGAGACTTTCCTTTTTTCTGCACCATGAGCAAAGAATGAGGATCAAGACAATCAATATAGGAGATGTGATGACGGTTGGCCCGCAAAAGTCCCCCCAGATATAAGAGGCCGAGGGGTTTGAGCCAAAAGTCGTAGGCCGCAAAATCATAAATCCATGGATTAATCAGCAGGATGTTTCTACTCATACGTGCGCCTCTTAGCACATAAAGGACCGGATTACAAAAGTTAAGACTTTTCATCCGGCTACCAGAAGTTCCCCCTCCATGGCAGCAAAGACGTCGTCGCCGATTGCGTGATTTCGAGTGTAAAAGAGTTGATTGCAATCGAAGGCCTGAAACTGTGCACCTTATTGATATTCCATTGCTATAATTATTTCGAGAAAGAACTTGAAGACTCAGGCAATTGTTGCTAACATGCCCAAACTTTAAATGGGATCCCTCATGCGTGCAGTCATTCAGAGAGTTGACCAAGCCTGCGTCAAAATAAATTCTCAGTTGTATTCCGCCATAGATCAAGGGCTGCTGGTATTGCTGGGGGTGGAGAAGGGAGATTCGGAAAAAGACGCAGATTACCTTATTGAAAAGACCGTTAATCTGCGGATTTTTGAAGATGATCAGGGTAAGATGAATCTCTCTCTGTCTGATATTTCAGGTGATATGTTGGTGGTTTCGCAATTCACATTACTCGGCGATTGCATTAAGGGGCGCAGACCGTCATTTACGCGTGCGGAGGAACCGGTGCGGGCCATCGAACTCTATGAATATTTTGTTGCCCAAGCCGCTCCCAGGGTCAGAAAACTTGCCACGGGCCGGTTTCAGGCGATGATGAAAATTGAATTGGTCAATAATGGTCCCGTCACTCTGTTAGTCGATAGTAAGAAATTTTTTTAACGTATGGTTGAGAGCGATATCAAAATAGACAAGGAGGGCATCTGGTATTACTGTGGCGCGCATATGTTCCGCAAAGAGATTTTGTGCGTTTTCTTTGAAAATCTGCACATGGATGATGGCGGAAGGCACTTCATTGAACTGAATGGTGAAATCTACTATATAGACGTCGAAGATACGGCTTTTGTCGTGACCGCGGTCTCCAGGACAAACGCCCGGGATTGCGGCCGTGATCGGATTGAAATTCTTCTGAGCGATGACTCCTTGGAAGAACTGGATTTGCAATCACTGGTTGTGGGCCGCGACAACGTCATGTATTGCCGCATTAAAGACGGAAGATTTGTCGCCCGCTTCACGAGAAAAAGTTATTACCAGCTTGCCGAACTGATCGAGGTAGATGATACCGGCGATCACTATTACATTGCCTTAAATCATCACAAATATTTCATTAAGAATCATTAAGTCATTATGGGATGGAGGATATCATGTTAGACGACGTAGTAAAAGAATCCTTAACTTTCGACGATCTTCTTTTGGTGCCGGCTGCTTCCAGCATCCTGCCGCGTGACGTTGATACGGCCACACTGCTCACCAGAAGCATTACCCTGAACATCCCGATTGTATCGGCGGCAATGGATACGGTCACGGAATCCCGCACGGCCATATGCATGGCTCAGGAAGGCGGCATCGGTTTTATCCATCGCAATATGAGTATCGACCGCCAGGCGATCGAAGTGGACAGAGTCAAAAAATCGGAGAGCGGCATGATCGTTGATCCGATCACGATCGAGCCCGAGCGTAAAGTCAGTGACGCACTGGCCCTGATGCATCAGTATTCCATTTCCGGTGTACCGGTTGTCAAGAACGAAAAACTTGTCGGCATTCTGACAAACCGCGATTTGCGTTTCGAAGAGAATCTTGATCAGCCCGTCTCCAACGTCATGACGAAAGACAAACTCGTCACCGTCAAGGCAAACATTTCTCTGGAAGAGTCGAAGAAACTCCTGCACAAACATCGCATTGAAAAATTACTGGTCGTGGATGATGATTTTCGCCTGAAAGGTCTGATTACCATCAAGGACATCGAGAAGATCAGACGGTATCCCAATGCCTGTAAAGACTCTTTGGGAAGATTGCGTGTCGGAGCGGCGGTAGGCATCATCGATCGGGAACCTCGCATCGAAGCCCTGCTCGCGGCCGGTGTAGATGTAATTGCGATTGATACGTCACACGGACATTCGTCGGGCGTCATCGACGCCATCAAGTCGACGAAGGCCAATTTCCCGAAATGTCAGCTGATCGCGGGAAACATCGCGACGTCGGAAGGCGCTAAGGCGCTTATCGACGCAGGCGTCGACGCCGTTAAAGTAGGGGTGGGCCCCGGTTCCATTTGTACGACCAGGATCGTTGCCGGTGTCGGCGTTGCGCAAATGTCGGCTATCCGCGACGTATACAAGATTGCCTCTCAGCATGCCGTTCCGGTCATTGCCGACGGCGGCATAAAGTATTCCGGCGATATCGTCAAAGCGCTGGGGTGCGGTGCGCATGCGACGATGATCGGCGGTTTGTTTGCGGGCACGGAGGAAAGCCCGGGTGAAACGATTCTATTTCAGGGTCGCAGCTATAAGGTCTATCGCGGCATGGGGTCGCTCGAAGCGATGAAAATGGGCAGCCGGGACCGCTACTATCAGGATGATATAGAGGCTCCGTCAAAAACGGTTCCTGAAGGGATTGAGGGCAGGGTGCCTTTTCGCGGGTCGTTGTCTTCCAGTATCGTCCAGTTGATCGGAGGATTGAAGGCGGGCATGGGATATGTCGGTTGCCGAACGATTTCGGAGTTAATTGAGAAATCACGATTCGTCCGGATCACGTCGGCCGGTCTCAGAGAAAGCCACGTTCACGACGTTATTATCACGAAGGAAGCGCCGAATTATTGGATTGATTAATTAGAAATGAAACACGCCAATTTTGTCCATCTTCACGTTCATACCCAGTACAGTCTGCTCGACGGCATGATCCGCCTGGACGATCTTTTTAAGAAGGCCAAAGAATGCGCCATGCCGGCGATTGCCATAACCGATCACGGCAATATGTTCGGCGCAATCGACTTTTACAAGCAGGCTTATGCCAACGGCATTAAACCGATTATCGGTTGCGAGCTCTATGTTGCACCGCGAAGCCGCCTAGACAAGACGCCATCCACCATCGGAGAGGCAACGCGTCATCTGGTCGTTCTTGTTAAGAACATGCAGGGATACAAGAATCTGATGAAGTTGACGTCGTCCGCGCATATCGAAGGCTTTTATTACCGCCCGCGCGTGGACAAAGAGTTGCTGAAGGCATGTTCCGAAGGCTTGATTGCCTCCAGCGCCTGTTTGCATGGTGAAATCGCCGCTCATATCATCCGCGGAAATATGGACGAAGCGAGAAAATCCGCGCGCGAGTATCGGGAAATTTTCGGCGAAGATAATTTTTATCTCGAAATCATGGAAAATGGCATCCCGGAGCAGAAAATCGCCAATCAGGGACTAATCGAACTCGGCAAAGAGTTGTCCATTCCCCTTATAGCCACCAATGACTGCCACTATCTGAATGCAGAACACGCCGAGGCTCATAATGTTCTGTTATGCATCCAGACGGGAAAGACGATCGAGGACAGCGATCGGATGTCGATGACGTCGGACCAATTCTACGTTAAGTCCCCGGAAGAAATGCAGTCTCTGTTTGCCGCAACGCCGGAAGCGATAACCAACACGGTCAGCATAGCGGAACGCTGCAATCTGACGTTTGAATTCGGGAAATTTTATCTCCCGAAATTTGAGGTCAAAAACCCTGAAGAATCTCTGGAAGACTATCTCGATCGGAAAGCGGGGGAAGGCCTGGAAAAGCTGATGCCCGCGATCATGAAGTACCATAAGGAAGACGAGACCGTGGTTCGGGAAAAATACGCGAAGCGACTCCGTACTGAGCTTGAAATTATCAAGAAGATGGGGTTTGCCGGCTACTTTTTGATTGTCTCGGATTTCATCAAGCACGCCAAGCACAATGGTGTTCCGGTAGGCCCCGGGCGCGGCTCGGCGGCCGGCTCTCTGGTCGCCTATGCGATTCGCATTACTGAAATTGACCCGCTTCGCTACGGTTTGTTTTTTGAGAGGTTTTTGAATCCGGACCGCATCAGTATGCCGGACATCGATATTGACTTCTGTCAGGAGCGCCGTGCTGAAATCATCAAATACGTTACGGAGAAATACGGTAAGGACAAAGTTACACAGATCTGCACATTTGGTAAAATGATGGCCAAGGGCGTTATTCGTGATGTGGGGCGCGCCCTCAATATTCCATACGGAGATGCGGACCGCATTGCCAAACTGGTGCCCAATGTTCTCAATATCACACTGGCAGAAGCATTCAAAATGGAGCCCCGGTTTACGGAGGAGCGCAGGAAAAATCCGCAAATTGAAAAATTGCTTTCCCTGTCGCTCGTTTTGGAAGGCCTCAACCGTCATTCATCAGTTCATGCAGCCGGCGTAGTTATTTCAGATGCGCCGCTCGTTGAACGTGTACCGCTTTTTGCGCCGAAGGACGACATCGTTTCTCAATATTCCATGAAGGATATTGAGGCGGTCGGACTGACCAAATTCGATTTTCTCGGACTCAAGACCCTGACGGTAATCCGCAATGCCTTGAATTTCATCAAGGAATCTCACAATATTGATATTGATATCAATGATTTGCCGCTGGATGATCAAGAAACATATAAGCTATTGATGAAAGGTGAAACCGACGGTGTCTTTCAACTGGAAAGCTCCGGTATGAAAGAACTTCTGGTTAATTTCAAACCGGATCATATTGAAGACGTCATTGCGTTAATTGCAGCCTATCGTCCCGGCCCGATGAAAATGATTCCCGATTTCATCGCGCGTAAGCACGGGAAGCAGCAGATCACCTATGAATTGCCGCAGCTGGAGCCGATACTGAAAGAAACATACGGCATTATTCTGTATCAGGAGCAGGTCATGCAGATTGCCAATGTTATCGGCGGATATACGATGTCTCAAGCGGACACGCTGCGCAAAGTGATGGGCAAAAAGCAAGTCTCGGCAATGGAGAAAGAAAAGCCCAGATTTCTCGAGGGCGCAAAAAAGCAAAAAATCAACGAAATTAAAGCAAAAACCATCTGGGACCAGATGGAAACCTTTGCCGAATACGGTTTTAACAAATCCCACAGTGCGGCCTACGCGATTATTACCTACCAGACGGCTTACCTTAAAGCACACTACCCGGTCGCCTTCATGGCCGCGCTTTTGACCAGTGAAAAAGATAACCGTGACAAGATCATCAAACACATGTCCAACTGCAAGGAAATGGGTATCAATATTCTGCCGCCTGATATTAATGAATCTCAAAAGGATTTCACCGTTTCGGGTGAAAATATCCGTTTTGGTTTGGCGGCGGTAAAAAATGTCGGCGAGGCGGCGATCGAATCGGTTATCTCCATCAGGCAAGATGCCAATTTTACATCATTTATTGATTTTCTGAGCCGCGTTGATCTCAGGAAAGTCAACCGACGCGTAATCGAAAGTCTCATCAAGTGCGGCTCTTTTGACTCGCTTAGCTATTCCCGGCGTCAACTGATGGAATGTCTTGACCCGGCGATGGAGGAAGCGCAGAGGAAGCAAAAAGAATTGCTGAGCAACCAGGCTAGTATCTTTGACCAGTTGGACGAAATGAAGACATCCGGAACAAAGAGCGGTTCATCGTTTCAGATTCCCAATATTCCGGAATGGGATCGCAAAGAATTGCTAGCCATCGAAAAAGAGACGCTCGGATTTTATATCACCGGCCATCCGCTACATGGTTATGCCAGCAAACTACAGCTCGTCGCCAACGTGAATTCCGCTACTTTAAATACAAAAAAAGACAAAGATATCATTAGTATCGCTGGTGTCATCAGCTCACTTACTGAGAGATTGACCAAGAAAAAGGATGTCATGTGTAATATCATCCTGGAAGATCTGCACGGGTCGGTCGGTATTATATTCTGGGCCGACATTTATAAGAAATTCTATGATTTACTCCATGCGGATGAACCGGTTGTTATCCAGGGGAGTATTGATGTCGGGGACGAAGTGCTGAAAATCATAGCCCAGGACGTCATTCCTTTGACCAAAGCTCTGGAAAATCCTTACAAGCAAGTACGTTTCATGATCGATACGGGAAAAATAACGCCCGAGAAAATTACATCATTGTATGAAACGATCAAAAAATACGGCGGGAAATATGACGCTTATATTCATATCATTAATGATAAGAG
>SBEK01000470.1 GCA_009668925.1 Deltaproteobacteria bacterium | reverse complement strand
TCCGGTACACCATGGGCAATATGATACGGCACAAGAGCTTTCTCCAGCCGGAAAGCTCAAACGCCTCGGATGCCAACTTACGGCCGCAATTGCAGCATTCCGGAGCGTACCAGGAAAACGGCAAACCGCAGTCGGGGCATGACCAGCGCTTTTTCTGCGCCCCAAGCCAGGAGGTAATCCCCTCGCGTTTAATCAGTTCCAGGCTGGCTGCCGCTTCACGGCTGTGCGGAACGATGAAATTCGCCGATGATTGCCATTTGCTGTAACTCCGGCACGGATAATCGGCGCAATCAATACAATGCTCCACACCTTTCCCCCGGGCGCATTGGCGGAGAGAGCACGTCCCGCAGCCGGCATATATGTTGTCCGATTTACATCCGCCGCAAGCGAGTTCTTCTTTCGGCACACTTTTGAGACAAGCGGCAAACGCATCGGTGCAACCGGTTTCGGCATGCGTGACGATCGAGCACGCGCCGCAGTAAATTCCACAGTATGTATCGGGATTGAATGTCTTCATCTTGTCTCGCCCACAAGCGATTCCAAAGCCACGGCCTGAATCCGATTTTTCAACGAACCTTCGAGGGTGAAGAACTTGCTATTCTTGGGCATCCGTTCGGAACACCCCATTCGATTGATATTTTTTGAGTTCGTCCCCTACTTCCCTCTCTCCTGTTTTCCCCCATTTATTCCATTCACATAACATTGCACCGGGATATTGATTGCCAGGGCCGCCAGGCATCTGTTGCAATTTGTGCAAGATGCTTTTGTGGTTTTTCCTTCCCTGATTTTTTTTGCCAGGGACGGTTCCCTGATGAAAGGTCGGCACATGGATATGAAATCGGTATTTCCGTTATGAATGGCTTCTTCCATGGAGGCAACGCTCCTCCAGCCTCCCACCGATAACAAAGCGGTTTTCCCGATGGAGGTTCTCATCATTTTAGCGGCTTCGGCATTGTATCCCTCAAAATGGTTAAACTTACCCTCCATGCTTCTTAATGCCGGTTCAA
>SBEK01000469.1 GCA_009668925.1 Deltaproteobacteria bacterium | reverse complement strand
CGTGCATTTTCTCGAGTGTAGCGGTGTCGAGCGTTTGGCTGTAAACCCCGTTCAATGCCGACAGCTCGATGCCCCGTCCCTTCATGATCGCGAGAACGCCATGAAAAAAGGGGACATCGAGGTTCAGCATATCATCCTCGAAATCAACGGCCTTTATCCCCATTGCATCGATCTGGTCCACTTCGTTTTCGATACTTTCAAGACTCCTTTTGCGATAGGGGCCAGGGGGCCTGCCGCAAAAATTGCACGCGAACGGGCATCCCCGCGAGGTGAGAAGGAACGTGTACGGTTTTCTGCCAATGCGATATTTTTCCACAGGCAGAATATGCCGGGCGGGGATCGTATCGATATCCTCTTCAGTATGTATATTACCGATAAATCGCGTCCCATTACGGTGGAATGAAAGACCGTCGATCTTCGTTCGATCGCCTCGTCCCGAATCGAGATTTTGTATTAATTCCCGGAAAGGCGTTTCACCTTCTCCCCGCACGACATAATCGATGTTCCCATCATCGAGGACGGCATCGGGAAATAGCGTAGGGTGCGTTCCGCCCATTACGGTAACAATATGCGGGTCTATCTGTTTCGCAATATCCGCGATCTCGGCGGCCTCCCGGGAATACGCGGCAAAGGACGACGATATCCCGACCACGTCGGGTGCTTCCTTTTTCATTGCTTCGCGTATTTCGTCTTTTTGCATGCCGTAGCGCGAATACCGGGTGAAAAGTGAAAAAGGCGTCCGCCGGTCGTCCCGGTAGAATGGGTCAAGTTCCGGAAAATCATTTCTTGTTGCGCGCCCCTTATAACCCGTCCTGCAATCGAGAATGGAGACATCGCAGACATCCTTTATGCCGGCGGCTATATACGCCAGGCCCAGGGGATAGGTCCTGATGGGGGTATCGTAAAAATCTTCAACCGGGGGCTGGACGAGGAGAACTTTCACTCACCTAGTATACGAGCATCACCGACAATGATGCAAGCATAGGCGCGATTTCGCGCGATCTTCGAC
>SBEK01000468.1 GCA_009668925.1 Deltaproteobacteria bacterium | reverse complement strand
TTACAAGACTGCAACTGAATGTGAAGTGCGACGCGTCCGCGTAAGCGGGAAGAGAAGTGATCCGTAATCCGCCCGCCATTGAGAGCCAATAAAAGGAGTACGTGCCATGAAAGATCTTGACGCCATTTTTTCTCCACAGTCCATTGCCGTGGTCGGGGCCTCCACCACCCCGGGAAAAGTCGGATATGATATCTTTGCCAATATTCTCAAGGGCGGCTATCGGGGCACTTTGTACCCGGTGAATCCCACTGCGCATTCCATCAGCAGCGTCAAAGCGTTCAAAACCATCACCGAGATACCGGATTCCATCGACCTGGGAATCATTATCCTGCCGCCCCAACTCGCCCTTTCGGCGGTGGAGGAGGCCATCAAAAAGAATATCGCGGGAATCGTCATTGTCAGCGCCGGATTCCGCGAGGTCGGTGCACAGGGTCGTCAGATTGAGGATAAGATTGTCGCGGCCTGCCGAGAGGCCGGCGTTCGTCTTATCGGTCCGAATTGTCTGGGCGTTATCAATCCGATGGATTCGGTCCGGATGAATGCGAGTTTTGCGACCCGCATGCCGCAGACAGGCAACATCTCTTTCATTTCTCAAAGCGGCGCATTGTGCACGTCTGTTCTTGATTTTGCCGCAGACCGGGATTTCGGTTTTTCAAAATTCATCTCGATCGGGAATAAGGCGGATGTGGATGAACTCGATATTCTCCGCTATCTCCATCTGGATATCGATACGGAAGTGATCATGATCTATCTGGAAGAGCTTCGCCGGGGACCGGAATTCATCGAAGAGGTCAGGAACATAACGTCGGGAGACCGTCCCATTCCCATCCTGGCCATCAAGTCGGGCCGGACCAGCGCCGGCGCCGCCGCCGCCGCATCCCACACCGGCTCGCTCGCCGGCTCGGAGGCGGTTTACGCTGCCCTCTTTAAACAATCGGGCATTATCCGCTGTGATACCATTGACCAGCTTTTCGATTATGCCCAGGCATTTACCTATCCGAGGGTGAGT
>SBEK01000467.1 GCA_009668925.1 Deltaproteobacteria bacterium | reverse complement strand
GGCCAGGATGAGCCGGGGAAGGTTACGGAAAAGGCGTTCTTCGACGCGTTCCGCCACCTGCACACCCAGCTCACCAACGGGCCGTTCATCGAAATGAAGATCGGCGATCTGATCCCGGGCGATATCACAAAGATCGACGAGACCAAAAAAATGGAAACGCGCATCTCGGCGGCTTCGTGGGTCGATCTCAAACGGATCCAGATTACGAAGGACGGCGCCTCGGAAATCTCCCTGCTTGGCCTGCCCGACACTCATTCGGTGCAGCGCTTCCCGGCCCCGAAAATCGGGCGCTGGCAGGAGTATACGCTGAAGTCGTTGAATCTGCGCACTTTCAAGGACACGCTGATCGGGTTAAACGTCATTGGCGAAAAACCGATCGAAATCGTGCCCCGTTACAGCGCGCAGCTGTTCCCGTTCTCGTTGATCAGCCCGATCATCGTCGACGCCAACGGCAACGGCAAATACGACAGGCTCAAAGTGTACGGCGACGGCGGGCGCTAAAAGGGGTTTAGCGGAACCGCGTCAGCGGTTCGACCTCCAAAGCCGTGGGTTGCCGATTCTGTTTTCGAATCGGCAACCCACGGTTCGGGCGGCAATATGGTTGAACCGATTTATCGGTTCGACAAACGAGAGCTCGGCGGGCAATTGTCGAACCGATAAATCGGTTCATATCTCTCGCTGATTAACCGTGGGTTGAATCGCAAAAACGGCGATTCAACCCACGGCTTTGAAAGTCGAACCACTGACGTGGTTCATCAATTATGCGAAGGATGGCGGTTCATGAACAGGTGGCTCGCTGGCTTGCTGGTGGTTTGTTTCGTGGTGATGACGGGGTGCGCGGGGATGATGTCCGCCAAGGCCAAAAAAAATCCGGACATTATCCCGGCCCCGGAGAAATGCGAATTCATCACGATTGCCTCGAATTTCGTCCTCGATTCAAAAACAATCATCATCAACGAAGAGGGTCTCGCCGATCCTGAAATCGTCCAATTCCTCCAGGCCGGCATTCAGG
>SBEK01000466.1 GCA_009668925.1 Deltaproteobacteria bacterium | reverse complement strand
TATCGCCTCAACGACGGTGAAAAGATTCAGGACAGCCTGATGATCGGCGGTCTGGTCGATGCGGCGCTCGGTTATCATATGGGTATCACGGCGGACAATATCGCCGATCTGTATAAAATTTCCCGACAGGAGCAGGATGAATGGGCGCTCATGAGCCATCAGCGCGCCTGCGCCGCCATTAAAAGCGGCTTGTTCAAAGACGAAATCGTCCCCGTCGAAGTCAAAACCAAAAAGGGAATGGTCCTGTTCGATACCGATGAACATCCCCGCGCCGACACCAGCATGGAATCGCTCGGCAAACTCAAACCCGCTTTCAAAAAGGATGGAACGGTTACCGCCGGAAACGCTTCCGGTTTGAACGATGCGGGTTCCTGCATGATCATGATGGCCGCGGATAAAGCAAAAGACCTGGGCGTCAAACCCGTCGCCAGAGTCGTATCATCCGCTCCCGGCTCCGTTGAACCCCGCATTATGGGGATGGGCGTAGTTCCGGCGGTCCACAACGCCTTGAAGTTCGCCAAGATGAAACTGGAAGACATGGATTACTTCGAATTCAATGAAGCATTTGCCGCCCAGGTCATTGGCTGCAACCGTGAACTGAAAATCGCGCTGGACAAAATCAACGCCGTAGGCTCCGGCATCAGCATGGGTCATCCGGTCGGTGCCACGGGCGCCAGATTGATCATCACCATGATCAATGAGCTGAAACGCCGCGGCAAGAAATTCGGCTGTGCGGCCCTGTGCGCTAGCGGCGGCCCCGGCCATGCATTTATCGTGGAGGCGCTGTAACCGTCGTCGCCTTATCTGAAGACCGTAAGGAGGCACACCGAAACTCACCAACTTTTGATTCTCTTTTTTGTTGACAGCCGGGGAAAGGTGAGCAATTTACGTAACATTACATTAACAGCAGTGCGACCTTTCCGGTCGCAACGGCAGGAGGAAACAAAATGGCCTTGAAAACGCCCGAGCAGTACGAAGAGAGTTTACGCAAGATGAAATTCAAGATTTACCTGA
>SBEK01000235.1 GCA_009668925.1 Deltaproteobacteria bacterium | reverse complement strand
CCCGCGGCCTTTAAAAAATTTCGTCTGGTGACGGTTTTAACATTTTTTTCTTTTTCCATTTTCGCTTTCTCCTGTTATCTTTTTGTATATGATTTTTACGGAATGCCTCCGGGTTTTATCGCGCGCGGCCGGGCAACCATTTTTCCCGGGGCGGGAAATTATTCCTCGAGAAGAAAGGAACGCATTTTTCCGTCAGCCAACGATGCCGGGACGTCCATACGAAGTTCCATCACGTAATTTTCTTCTTTCTGACGCCGATCCTTTCTTTATGCCTTTTTTCGATCATCACGGTATGATCGATCAGCCCCAGGGGCTTAAGCCCTTCAAGAATGAGCATGGCCGTATCACTTCCGCGCGGCGGTGCAAAGGCCGTATTCCAGCCGAGTATCAGGCTGAAACCGCCCGGTTGGGCCTGATGAAGATAGACGAGCGCCGACTCCAGATCTTTGTTGTCGTGAGCCGATTCCGCCATTTCCAGAAGCGCTTCCGTAATTTCTTCCTCCCGCCGCGGTTGAGTTCTCAGCCTTATTTCTTCCAGCCATTTCATGCTTTCTTTCTCAGCATAAATCATACCATTAAACATATATTTAAAATCAATTGCTTACAATGACGTCACTCTTCAATTAACCATATATGACAAAAAGAGGTTGTCATATATGGTAATTATGGTCTAAAATATCATATATGATGATTGAAGGGGAAACGATGGTCGTCGATGAAAATAGATTTTTCCAGGAAGTATCCATCCGTATTTGCGGCAGCCTGGAAATTGACAAAGCGCTGCTGAGCTGCTTCCAATACGTGAGCGGGGTCATGCCCGTTGATGAACTCATTATCACCATTTATGATCCGGCAATGAAATGCGTTAAGAATATTGCGACGGCCGATGCACAGGGTGCGCATCTCACCTCGGAAGAAATTCCCCTGACGCCGCTGCTGCCCGGTGAAGCTCAAGACGCGGAAAGGCTTCCGCGTTTCCGTAAACTGGACAATGCCCTTGATGATCCCATCATCCGCCGTCTGGCTCAAAGTGTGGAGTGGCCGCCTTCTTCGGTATTGATCAATCGCCTCATGATCGAAGGAAAATATGTAGGATCCTTTCTGGCCGTTGTCCGGGGTGAGGGGAGATACACCGATGAAGATTTGAGGATCTGGTCTCTGGTGAATGAGCCGGCGGCGATTGCCCTGGCCAATCATTTGCAGTACCGCGAGGTGATCCGGGTGAAAGATCTTCTCGCCGACGACAAGCACTACCTGCAGGACGAATTGAGGAAGGGCCTTGCCGGTACACTCGTTGGGGCGGATTTTGGCCTCAGAGAAGTCATGGAGAAAGTCCGCCGGGTCGCCCCGTTGCTCAGTCCCGTGCTGCTGGTCGGAGAGACCGGCACCGGAAAAGAAGTCATCGCCAATGCCCTTCATGAACTTTCGAACAGAAACAAGGGCCCCCTGATCAAAGTCAATTGCGGCGCTATTCCGGAGACGCTCATCGACAGTGAACTTTTCGGACACGAGAGAGGCGCCTTTACCGGCGCGATTGCGCAAAAGCGCGGCCGGTTTGAGCGGGCGGCCGGGGGAACGATTTTTCTGGATGAAGTTTCGGAGCTTCCGCCGCAGGTGCAGATCCGCCTTCTGCGCGTTCTGCAGGAAAAGGAAATTGAGCGCGTCGGCGGTCAGGAAACCATCAGCGTTAATGTGCGGATCGTATCGGCGACCAACCGGGATCTGGAAGCGCTTGTGAAAAAAGGGCAGTTCCGGGAGGACCTGTATTTCCGTTTGAATATCTTTCCCGTCAAGGTCCCGCCGCTTCGGGAAAGAAAAAATGACATTCCGCTCCTGGTTCAGCATTTTATACGCAAGAAAGCACAGGAAATGGTGCTGCCCGACATTCCGGCGGTTGCCCCCGGCGAGATCGACCGTCTGATGCAGTATGACTGGCCCGGTAACGTCCGCGAGCTCGAAAATGCGGTGGAAAGAGCGATCATCCTGGCCAGGGGTGAACATCTGATCTTCGGCCAGATCATCGAAGCCGGCGAACCGCTGGATCCGCGGCCGCCCGAAAACGCGACCCGGACGCAAAGACTCGACGAAGTGGAAGCCCGCCACATTGAAGCCGTTCTGGCGAGTGCGGGGGGGCGGATCAGTGGAAAGGGCGGTGCGGCCGATTTGCTGGGGATCAATCCGAACACCCTCCGGCATCGGATGAGAAAACTGGGGATCCGGTTCGGCCGCAAATGAATGAGCCGGGATTTTGCCGTAAGCATGTGCGGGAGCCGGCTTAAACAGCCCGAACGCGGCAACCGTCGTGCGGCTTCCCGCGTCGACGGGTTCATGAGCCGTGGCCGGGGCGTTCTTTTAAGGCTCTGCGGGAGCAAACGGTCGTGCTGCTCCCAGGGGAGGTGGGGGAGAGGGTTCAGAGAAAGCATGTAGGATATGCTTTTTGCCCTCTGAACCGCTCTCTCCCTTCGGCAGGAAAAAAAGGGGATCGGTAAGGCTTACTTTCGCAAGCCGGGTATGCTATTTTTTTACTCTGGCCATTTCTTCGTCACGAAGAATCTTGCGCAAAATTTTGCCGACGGCCGATTTCGGGATGCTGTCCCGGAATTCCACGATTTTGGGAACCTTGTAGGCGGCGAGCTTGGTCCGGCAGAAATCGATGATTTCTTTATCCGTCGCTTTTTGACCCGGTTTCAGGACGACGAAGATTTTTACGGTTTCGCCGCGGTAGGTGTCCGGAACGCCTACGGTGACCGCTTCGGCGATCTTGGGATGCTGATAAAGAACTTCGTCCACTTCCCGCGGATAGATGTTAAAGCCGCCGGCGATGATCATGTCTTTTTTGCGGTCGACAATATAAATGTAGCCGTCGGGATCGGCCTGCCCGATGTCGCCCGTATGCAGCCAGCCGTCGGTCATCTGTATTTTGGTTTCTTCCGGATTGTTCCAGTAGCCCTGCATGACGGACGGGCCCTTGATCAGGATCTCGCCCGGTTCGCCCGGTTTGACGTCTTCATTGCCGCTTTCGATATCCACCAGCCGAACATCGTTTTCCATGAGCGGCACGCCGATGGAGCCGGTCCGGTTGGCCAAAATCGGATTCGAAATGCCCAAACTGGCGGTCTCGCTCATGCCCCAGCCCTCACCGAAGAAAATGCCGAGGTCTTTCACTTTCTGAATGAGTTCCAGGGGCATGGGCGCGCCGCCGGAGTTGAAAAAGCGGAACCGCTGATCGAGGTTCATCTCTGTTGCTTTGGGGTGGTTGATGAGGGCTGTGATCATCGTGGGAACCGTCGGAAAATAGCCGATCTGATCAACGCGCTTGATGATTCCCAGCACTTCATCAATATCAAAACGGGGCACCAGGACCTGCGTGGCGGCATTGAGCATTCCCCAGTTCATGCAGCAGGTGTTGCCGTAAATGTGGAAATAAGGAATGATGCCCAGTACGTTGCGTTTTTCAGGCGGCGTACACAGCGTAATGTGGTTTCCCCACAGGGTGCTCTGCAGCGTTGCCGCGACGACGTTGGCGTGGGTGAGCAGAGCGCCCTTGGGCAGGCCGGTCGTGCCTCCCGTAAATTGGATAAGGGCGGCGTCGGACGGGGAGAAGTCGATGCGAGGGAGTTGCGTAATGCTGCAGCCTTCAATCAGTTCCGAGAAATGACGCCAGCCCTCTTCCAACTCTAATGCTTTGGCGGTGCTGACACCCAGGCCGGTAATGTAGTCCGTAACCCGGGTGACGATGAGGACAAGGTCGAGCTCTTTGGCCAGCGGACGCATGGTGGGCAATGCGCCGTCGAAAGTTACCAGGATTTTAATCTCCGTGTTGGCCATCATGAATTTGAGTTCGTCGTGCGTGTACATGGGATTCATGTTGACGATGATGCCGCCCGCGGACAAAATAGCATAGTAGGCGATAATGTATTGAGGGCAATTGGGCAGCGCGAGCCCGATGCGGTCGCCCTTTTGGACACCCATTTGAACCAGAGCGTTGGCCATGCGCAGCATCTGCGTGCGCATCTGCGTAAAAGTCATTTCGGAGCCGTAAAAATCCGTGGCTGCTTTAAAAGGATACTGCGACGCCGCGAAGTGCAGAAAATTCTGCGCGGGAAATTTCGGAAAACGAATTGTCGTGGGAACGGGGTAGTCGTAATTTTTCTGCCAGGGTCTTGATTGCAATTTGAAAGTCCTCCTGAATCAACCTCCCCGCAGCGGGGGGGCCGGGGTGTGAAATAAACGCCGTTAGTTCTTGGCAAGCTGCGGCGAATTAACGCTCGTCCCGCCTAAAGCGGGATTAAGCAGATTCAAATGTTTCATACAAAAACTTCCTGCATGGACTGCGCATCGATATCTTGATCTCCGCAGAAAATTTTGCATTCAACGTTCGTCATAGCACCCATTGTGCCAACTCTTGGTCATCTGTAATCCGC
>SBEK01000465.1 GCA_009668925.1 Deltaproteobacteria bacterium | reverse complement strand
AAATTTGCCAACATCGCGGAGCGCTCCGGACGCGAACAGGATAAGGAAGACGGCGGCGGCCTGGAAACGCTGCGCCGGGAAGGATACATGTAAATGAACGATCGCGATCAAATCAATATTGTCATCGTGGGGCATGTCGATCACGGCAAAAGCACGGTGATCGGAAGGCTGCTCGCCGACACGGGTTCGCTTCCCGAAGGCAAGCTCGAAGATGTCAAAGCGCTTTGCGCCAGAACCGCCAAACCGTTCGAGTATGCGTTTCTCTTGGATGCGCTCAAGGATGAACGGTCGCAGGGCATCACCATCGACAGCGCCCGTTGTTTCTTCAAGACGTCCAAACGCGACTATATCGTGATTGATGCTCCGGGCCACATCGAGTTTCTGAAAAACATGGTCACGGGAGCGGCCCATGCGGAGGCGGCGCTGCTGGTTATTGCCGCCGACGAAGGCATTCAGGAAAACAGCAAGCGCCACGGCTATCTCGTCTCCATGCTGGGGGTTCGCCAGGTGGTGGTGCTGCTCAACAAAATGGACCTGGTCGGATACGACCGCCAGGCATATGACGCGCTTTGCGCGGAGTATGCCGCGTTTCTGGAAGGCCTGCAGGTGCAGCCGCTTGCCTTTATTCCGATCAGCGCGCGCGACGGCGATAATCTGGTCACGCCTTCTCCGGAGATGTCCTGGTATGAAGGGCCGACGGTTCTTCAGCAACTGGATGTCTTTGAGAAGAAAAGCGGCGATGTCCACCTGCCGTTGCGCTTCCCCGTTCAGGATATCTACAAATTCACCGAAGAAAATGACGACCGCCGGATTCTTGCCGGCACCCTTGAGACCGGCCGTTTAAACGTCGGCGATGACGTGGTGTTTCTGCCTTCGCATAAAAAAGCGCATGTCCGGACCATCGAGTCTTTCAATACCCCGGTGAAGACCGAAGCGTCGGCGGGGGAAGCCATCGGCATTACGCTCAACACGCAATTATATATCAAGCCTGGTGAAATCATCACGCGTTTGGGT
>SBEK01000464.1 GCA_009668925.1 Deltaproteobacteria bacterium | reverse complement strand
GTCATGATCACCACACCGCTGTGAATATCATAAGGGAAAAGGTTTGGGATAAGGCATGCCTCGCCCCGGGAGATCCGGCCTTCGTGAACTATATCCGGGGTGAATTTAGGAGTGGCTTTTTCGCGTTTATCCGTGCAGAACGGGCAAAAACCCTTTACCTCGGGCCTTTCGTACCCGGGAAGGTCGAGCTTCTGCGCCTTCAAGGCCCCAAAGTGCGAAAAATGGCACGTCCGGCCTGTCAAGGGATCGAACCTTACCTGGAAATCGACAGTGCATCGTGAAAAACCGTTCCGGGGATCGAGAAAATTACTCACCGATCCGACGGCCTTGAATTCGATCATCGCGTTTTAGCTCCCGGTATTTTTTATGAATAAAACAGGAAATATCCCGGTCTGTCAAGATAATCGATAAAAGCTAAAGGGGATCGATATGGTCATCGTCATCCGTATCCGGTTCGTGCTCATGGTCCACGTTCCGCTCGAGGTATCTCCGGGCCATGTCCCGCCCCCCGAAACCGAAGGCAATTGAAAGCGCAAGGACGATGCCGCCGAAGATAATGGCGAATGCGATAAGCACTGTATCCCGGCCAATCCCGAGCTGTTCCATCGCCATGGTCGCCGAAAGGACAAAAACAACGAGTTTGACGAACCTGCCTGCCATGCCCGCTCTTTTTATCCCGGCGTTAACGGCAGCTATGAGGGCTGCCCGGCCAAAAAAATTGCTGAGAATGAAACCGAAGACAAGGATGACGACCGCGGTAAAGACATTGGGAAGATAAAGGAAGAAGCGATCAAGAAGGTTTTCGACGGTCGGGATCTTCAATGTCTGGATGGCGATCACGAGAAATATAAATATAGTGATCCAGCGGACAAGCCTCGCGATAAAAGCCGAAAGCGAGCCCCGCATACCTCTGCGGACAAGCATCTCGAGTATGCCGATGCGTTCGGCTGCCGTATCGAGATGGATCGCACGGAATATCCTCAGGAATATCAATCGCAGTATCGAGCCGAGAAT
>SBEK01000463.1 GCA_009668925.1 Deltaproteobacteria bacterium | reverse complement strand
ATTTCATCTTTGAAATCGCCATTTTTGGTGGCGCGCTCGACGTTGTTATGACTGCGCAGGGCGACTTCATCCATTTCCTCACGGCTGATATTCAAAAGCTGCGCAATCAGTTCCGTGGTATGGCCCATGATATAGGGTTTTCCCTTCAAACTTTCGAAAGGCTGGCCTGATTTGACGGGACCGTCGTCGGACAAGGGCATGACGTAAGAGCCGCAATGTAATGCGCGGATCATGGCATCCACAAATACGGTGTCCTGAAGGCGGCAGCCCCAGCGGGCGTCGAAACTCACATAGGGCGTCCCGGACATATGTTCAACGCCGCCTGCTAGAATAATATCGGCCATACCGGCCTTGATCATGGCAGCACCGCTGAGCACGGCTTCCATCCCGGAAATGCACACGCGATTGACGGTAACAGCGGTGACCGTTTCCGGTATACCGGCCATCAGGGCTCCTACACGAGCGGTGTTCAGCGTATTGCAGGATTCAATGCAGCAGCCGAAGCGGACATCATCAATTGTCACCGGATCTATCCCGGCACGTTTAATGGCTTCTTTCATCACTACCGCGGCAATGCGGGCGCCGATCATGTCTTTTAAAGTTCCTCCGAATGTTCCTATAGCCGTCCGGCACGCCGAAACAATGACTACATCTTTCATCGCATAATCTCCTTTTTTAATGGAATGAGTGACTCTCCGGCGCCGATCCTAAGGACGTCAATCTATTCGTCCAAAGCGCGGCAGATCCGTTTGGTTTGATCCGTAAACCACAAAAGAGCTGCCTTTTTGTAATGGGAGTAAACGAGGTTGTCAAGGAGTATTCCTAGCCATCCGGCCTGCTTGCCGGTCGTGTCATGGGAAAGGGCTGTCAAATATCAGTTATTGCGGCTCTTTTTTATCGATAGGGCCGCGTAACGGGGATGTTTGAAAAAAATATAGTGTTTTGCCGATATATTGAATTGAAGTTGTTGACATCTTCTTCTTCTTGTATTATGTAGCCGCTGAAAATTTTCCTAAGT
>SBEK01000462.1 GCA_009668925.1 Deltaproteobacteria bacterium | reverse complement strand
TCATCAAGTTCATAGGAATGCCGGGCCGGATTGAGCAGGTACGCCGCCAGCTGCCCGTCTTCGGCCGGCCGGACCTCCATATCCGGCAAGGCAACGAGCGTCGTTTTCAAGTCGTAAACATATTTTTTGATTTCAGGATCCGCCAAGACCGGCGCCAGTACGGCAAATATGTCCTTTACCGGCAATTGTGCTTTTGCCTGCGTATGGCCGATGGGAATATAAAACGAATCGCCGCCCGCATGGATGCAGATCCCGATTAATTCGGGAGGGGGATTTTTTTCCCAGACGAATTCACAGGCGATGACCTCGCTCCCCTGCAGCCGCAAAGCCGCTTCCGCAAGCGCTGTTTTGTCCGCGACGATATTGCACGCTTTGACCGGCTTTGCCGCATTGGTTTTAATCTGCTGCAAAAGCGAGGAAAATTCAAATTCACTGAAGAGCCGTGTTAATTGCTCCCGGTCCGGATCTTTGCGGGCCGCGTCCTGCAGGTCAAACTGAATGTCCACATCCGTGCGGATCAGCGCGAGTTGTCGGCTGAGCCTTGCCTGTTCTGCATGCTGCCGGAAACTCTCGCGCAGTTTCACGTTGTGGAGTTTTTCGGCGTTTTCAATCACGGCATCAACGGAGCCGTATTCTTCGATAAGCCGCCTGGCCGTTTTCGGCCCGATGCCCGGCACGCCGGGGATATTATCGGATGTATCACCCATCAGCCCCAGGATTTCCGCAACCTTGTCGGGCCCCACGCCGAATCTTTCCCTGACGGCCTCGGCATCATAGCTCTTGTCCTTCATCGTATCGATCATCGTGACGGAAGCATTGACGAGCTGCATCAGATCCTTGTCGCCGGAGATAATGGCCGTGCGCCATCCCTGCCCGGTTGCCCGAACAGACAGCGTCCCGATGATGTCATCGGCCTCGATGCCCTGTTTTTCGAGGACGCAGACCGAGAAGGCCCGGACCACGTCCTTGATGGATGAAATCTGCGGCACCAGATCGTCGGGCATCGGTTTGCGCGTCG
>SBEK01000461.1 GCA_009668925.1 Deltaproteobacteria bacterium | reverse complement strand
GCGGCCCGATCGCTTTTAATTTCGCAAGCACATCTTTCCAGCTTCCCCCGGACATCTCGGCCCGGAGAACAAAAGCTCCGCGCTGAGGCTGCCGGGAAATGTTTTGCGCTCCATGACTTGCCAAAATTTCCTCGATCTTCGCGAGCGCGGCATTCGGATCATCAACCCGGATCGATACGCTCGCTTTCAGGGACGGCGCTTGGGACATTTCCAGCGACTGCGGGGCGGGCGGCGCGGCCATTTTGTATGATTCTCTTTTTTTCGCCGGTGCGGTCCAGGCTTCCACTGCCGCTTTGCTTTCCTGATCGGCCGACGGCGCCCTGGCGGCTGCCGCCTCATTTTGTTCGGCCTTGAGCGTCGCAATCGCCTTGTCTTTGCTCTCGGCCAATCCCTTGGCCCGGGAGGCGGCAACCTCGCCTGCGACGTCCGCTGTTTTCTGGGGCACCTCCGGCTTTTCGACTGTACCGCCCACGACTCCACCGCCGGTCATTTGCTTGTCCTCTTTCATTTCTTTCCGGACAACTTCTTTTTGCTCGGGCCTTCGCGGCGGCAATGCCTTCTCCTCTTTCTGCGGCGGCTGCATGGACGGCGGCTCCTTTTGCATTTCCACAACTGGCTTTTGTGCGCCCGGCAAAATTGCTTTCACCTGCTCATCCCCGGAACGGTAAATATAGACGGCCAGCACCGCAATGACGAGTGTTGCCGCAATCTGGAGAGGAATCCTGAACCGGAGCGGATAAAACCATTTTCGTGCAGCGCTCTTTTTGTCCGCTTCGCCGCGCACCCGGGACATGATTCTTTGTTCAAACCACGGCGGGGGCTCCACGGGGGAAAGCCGATCAACCAGCTGCCCCGCTTTTTGCAGATAGGCCAACTCTTTGCGGCATGCCGTACAGTCCGCCAGGTGTTCATCGACGGCCCGCTTTTCCGCATCCGTTAAAATGCCCTCCGGATAAAGCGGCAGTAAATGTTCGATGTCCCGACATTTTTTCATAACTCACCTATGATCTTCTTGAGGC
>SBEK01000460.1 GCA_009668925.1 Deltaproteobacteria bacterium | reverse complement strand
AGCGGTTGCGGATCGTGTTTAAGAGCCGGACGAATTCATCGTCTTTCTGGCGGTAAACTTTTTCGAGTTCGACATATTCGACGGGCAAAGCATTGAAGACCTTCGCGCTGAAGAAATAGGGCGTCGGGTAGTGGCTTTTAAAAATCTCGCGTTCGGCCGACGTGACGACCGGAGGCAGCTGATACAGATCGCCGATGAAAATCATCTGCACGCCGCCGAAAGGCGCCTTTTCGTCCGCACCGTTTAAACGCAGGAACTTGTCGATGCAGTCGAGCAGATCGGCGCGCACCATCGACACCTCGTCGATGATGATTGTGGTCAATTTTTTGTAGACGGTGGATTTGTCCTTTTCGGATTTCTTCTTCCTTTTGATCGCTGCCGGCGTCACATTCGGTTTGAAATGAAAAAATGAATGGATCGTCTGACCCTCGACGTTGACCGCCGCCACGCCCGTGGGGGCCAGGATCACCACTTTTTTGCGGGTGCTTTGGCGGAAATACTGAAGCAGGGTGGATTTCCCCGTGCCCGCGCGACCCGTGACCAGGATGTGTTGGCCCGTTTCCTCCATGAGCGTCAGTGCGCGCCGGAATTCGGGGTTGAAATCGATCTCGGGGGACTTGGATTTGGGGGTCATGAATTTTTTTGCCTCGTAGGGTTATTCATAAACACACTTCGCCGCTCTATTCAATGATCATTATTTGATTTTGAATAAAGACTCGTGTAAAAATGCGCCGGCGGCCTGATCGGTTCAATCTTCCGCCGGATGCGGGATGCCTGAGCCCGCCTGAAGTTTTACCTGAAGCTACGGAATCGTAAGTAGGACAAAGGAGAGGGCTATGATCTGGAAAGCGGTTTTCCCCGGGAAATACATTCAGGGTGAAGGGGTCCTAAGCGAGCTGCCCGATTGGATTCACTGGTTCGGAAAAAAGGGGTTGATCGTGGCGTCGCGCTCGGCGCAAAAGCTGCTCGCGCCCCATGCCGCCGCGCTGCGGGCCGGCGCCGTCGCCGTGGAGCCCTTCCCCGG
>SBEK01000459.1 GCA_009668925.1 Deltaproteobacteria bacterium | reverse complement strand
TGTCCAAGCCGCGCGGCGACGCCGCGCGGCTTGGACATGTAACCCTGGACGGGGCGGCCCTCCGGCATCGGGATTTTTACGTGGTAGACGTCATAGGTCCCATATGAATTGGATCTGGTGCTGTAGAAGGTCACTTCGGGGGTGTAATCGACGGCGATCTTATTTTTTTCGTTCTGCCAGAACGCGTCGAAATCGGCGGGGATGTCCATGCCGGACTTCAAATTGTAAGGATCCCAAATCGCGCCGATCTTTTCGGTTCCGCCAACCTTGATCATCAGCCAGCCGGGTTTATAGAGGGTCTTTGTAAGAACGGTGGGCGAGCTGCTCAGGTAAACCGTCGTCGTTTCCGTTGTGATCAACCCGTCGCGGAGGAACGAGACGCTGTAAGAACCCGGTGAGTCGGTTGTGACTGAAAACGATGCCGGGGCGCCCAACGTGTAGATCCCGTCAGAGCGGTCGAGGCTGACTGAAACCGCGGCATGGGCCGTGCCGGCCGCAAACATCAAAACGGAAACCAGAACCAGGCTCCCGAGTGTCTTCCTCTGAAAGTCGGTCAGCTTCATTCCGCACGTCCTTCCATTGTGAAAAATCGCACAGCCCATCAGTGTGAAGAACGTCCGAGGTTTTGTAAAGTCGGAATCGCGTCAGGGGGTGCACAACATAAAAGTTGGTTAAGCCTAAATATCGACAAAACTGTTCGACCTCGCCTTGCGCCAGCTCCGGAGGAGCAACACGTTTGTAGCATCAATGAGCGATACGTTCCGAGCGCCGTAGGTGCGACACGTATCCTTCCGCGCAAAAACGTGTCGCACCTACGGCGCTCGTGCTTGCTACGGATGCTTACGGCTACAAACGTGTTGCTCCTCCGGAGCCGGCGTCATGCCGCTCGACCGCACTCGGCGCATCCAAAACCCACATTTATGCCGTGCCCGGCCGGCCCGACAAATCCGATCGATTTAATTCAGGGCTTTTTCGGCCATTTTAACGGTGTTTTCGATGTTTGGGATAATGCCGTCGGTTTTCTTT
>SBEK01000458.1 GCA_009668925.1 Deltaproteobacteria bacterium | reverse complement strand
GCCAATCCGACCGTCCAGATTGTCGCCCAGGCCGAAGTCCTTCTTGATGACCCCGGAACACTTCGCTATGAAGACATTGCCCGGGGCGGGCTGGCGTTTCAGCGTCACACACAAAATTCATTCCAGTACAGTTTCACAAGTGCAACCCTCTGGATCAAATGCCGCATCGCGGCGGCCGCCCTGCCCGGTCACCGTTCTTTCCTGTCTTTCGACAACGCCGCTCTGGGATCGATAACGATCTGGGTGCCGGTCGTTCAAGACGGCGCCCCCGGACTTGTCGTGCTCACCGGCGGATGGCAAAGCGGCCGGCAGGAATCTCCCAACCGTTTTCTCTACCCCACCTTCGTTTTGCCCGACACCATCGATGATTCGCGCCCGGTGATCATCCGCGTCGCCACCCCCTACGCCCTTCAGTTTCGCGCAACCCTCTATTCCGCGGACGCTTTCCGGGAAAACGGTTTCATCCTTTTTCTGATTATCGGTTTCTGTGCGGGCATTCTGGTCGCCATGCTTTTGTACAATCTTATTCTTTACATCTTTATCCGGGATAAAAATTATCTCTACTATATCCTCTACGTCTTCTTTCTCCTCGTCTGGCAGTGCGTGCTCTTCGGACTCATCCAGTATTTCTGGCCGCAGGCGGGCGGATGGATGATAAAATACATCACCGTTTTTGCATCCTGCATGATGCTGTTCACGATGCTCTTCGCGATTGTCTTTCTGGACACGGCCCGAACGGCTCCCCGCCACGATCTCGTTTTGAAGGCATTGGCGCTCTTAACGGTTATTTCCATCCTGCTTATCCTCGCCAAACAAATATGGATCGGCAATTTCCTGGCCTATTTCATAGGACAGATCGGCATCATCGCGGTTTTCACGGCCGCCGTTTCGTCCCTGCGGTCGGGATTCAAACCGGCTAAATATTACCTGAGCGCCGTCACCGTCTTCCTGCTGGCCGCCCTCGTTTTTCTGTTTAAATTTTACGGACTGATCCCCACCAATTCTTTTACGATGCATGCCGTGCTTT
>SBEK01000457.1 GCA_009668925.1 Deltaproteobacteria bacterium | reverse complement strand
ATCTTCAGGACCGGATCAGCGACGATTACAGGATATTTGAAACAAAGACCGGACAGGAAACGATCATTTAAAGGCCGTAAGGCGTAAGGCGTAAAAGATAACGACGCCACACGACTCCCATGTTTTTGCGGTGAATGATGTAATCTCCTGACTCCTCACGCCTTACGAATCCATGCAGTTGACAAATACCAAAGTTTTCCTGATAATTATGAACGGCTTAAGTGCCGGAATGGAATTATGGGAAAAGATAAATACATGCGTAAGATCCTGAAGTCGAACAAAATGGAAAATATCTGCTACGAGATCCGCGGACCGCTCCTCAAGGAGGCGAAGCGGCTCGAGGACGAGGGATATACCATAATAAAGCTTAACAGCGGGAACCCTCCTCTGTTCGGCCTTTATGCGCCGGACGAGATCATCCACGACATCGTTCTGAACATACGTTCCGCACAAGCGTACGGCGACTCGAAAGGGCTTTTTGCTGCGCGCAAGGCGATCATGCAGCAATGCCAGCTGAAGGGAATCGAGGGCGTCGGGATCGAGGATATTTACATAGGCAACGGCGTGTCCGAGATGATCGTCATGGCCATGCAGGGGCTTCTCAATAACGGGGATGAAATGCTTGTCCCCACGCCCGATTATCCCCTGTGGACCGCGGCGGTCACGCTATCCGGCGGAAAAGCCGTCCATTATATCTGTGACGAGGAATCTGATTGGGTCCCGGACATCAAGGACATGGAGTCAAAGATAAGCCGGAGGACGCGCGGGATAGTTCTCATCAATCCGAACAACCCCACCGGCGCCGTGTACCCTCTCGATATTCTTGAGAAGATAATGAAGATGGCTTTTGAGCACGATCTCATCGTGTTTGCCGACGAGATATACGACCAGATCCTCTACGACGGCGCGAAACACTACCCGTTCGCCTCGTTGACGAACGATCTCTTCATAGTGACGTTCAACGGCCTCTCAAAATCCCACCGCATCCCCGGCCTGCGTGCCGGATGGATGATCGTGAGCGGGAAGAAGG
>SBEK01000456.1 GCA_009668925.1 Deltaproteobacteria bacterium | reverse complement strand
GATCATCCCTCCCCTGGATATGCCGGAGGTTCCTTATCTGGAAAACATCGCCGCCGTAAAATCGGCGGCGTCTATCCCCGTCATAGCCGCCATTCGCATTAACGATCCCGTTTTCGCCGACCGCATCCTGGGGGAGGGCAAGGCCGATTTTGTGGCCGTCGGCAGAGGACAGCTTGCCGATCCTGAATTCTGCGCCAAGGCGCTGGCCGGCGATTTCGATTCGATCCTGAAGTGCATTGGATGCAACCAGGGATGCGTGGACCGCCTCTTTATGCAGGGCCTTCCCATCCGCTGTCTCAGAAACCCGGCTACGGGGCAGGAGAAAGCGTACGCATTGAAGCCGGCCGCACAACAGAAAACCATCCTGGTGGTGGGGGGCGGACCCGGTGGTCTGGAGGCGGCGACAACGCTTCAAAAAAGAGGTCACCGGGTGGTTCTCATCGAGAAAGCCGGCCGTCTGGGAGGTCAGTTTTTCCTGGCGGGAGCGGCGCCCCTGAAAAAGGCAATGGCCGAGGCCGCCTTGCAGATGGGGCGGATCGCGAAACGCCAGGGCGTCGAAATCAGATTGAACACGGCATTTACCAAAGAAGTTTTGGCTAAGTTGAATCCGGATGAAATCATTGTGGCGACCGGCTCTGATCCTGTCCGCCCGGACATCCCGGGAATTGACAAGCCGCATGTCGTTTATGCCCAGGATGTTCTGGAGGGCGTGGCCTCGACCGGTCATTCCGTGGCCGTGCTCGGCGGGGGGCTGGTCGGTATGGAAACCGTCGAATATCTGACTATGCAGGGAAAAAAAGTCGTCGTGATCGAATTGCTTAAAAGAGTGGCCAACGGATTGGGACTCACCCGCAAACCGCAGGCCCTCCGGTTTCTGAAAGATCATCACATTCCCGTCCTGGTGAATACCAAATGCATCGAAATCAAAGACGGCAGCGTCATCGTCGATGTCAACGGCGAGTCGCAGGAAATTGGCGGTATCGATTCTGTGGTCGTCGCAGTCGGTGTGAAACCGGACCATACCGTAGAACAGGCG
>SBEK01000455.1 GCA_009668925.1 Deltaproteobacteria bacterium | reverse complement strand
GCCATGATTCGCTTAAGTCACGCCCCGGTGCAACTGCAGATGATTCAGATGAATGAACGGCCTTTAAAACGGGAATTCCACAGCAGCAGTCAAGATAAAGATGCAACCCTGATCGCGGTGCCAGACCCCATTTCTCTTCATATATACGACTCTGTGTACTTTCTGACGTTTCTGTTAGACTGGGATAGGTTCAAGCAAACCGATTTCGCCTAACTTCCATTTCCGAAAAAATAAGTTGCTTTTGTCGCCCATGATCTAATAGTACCTATAGAGGGTGCTTCATCTGCCAGACGCGTCACGAGGTCTTTTCGTCGGCTAAAATTGGCGGACTTCGAAATGGAATCGATAAGATTAGGAAAAAACATCAAAGAATGGATTTATGATTCACTGAAAGGAGAAACAAGTAATGAACGAAAAGAATTCGAAGAAAGGCATAAGCAGACGTGGATTCATCCAGGGAGCGGCTCTCAGCGCCGGAGCTCTGGCTGTAACAGGAATGATCGGCACCGAAAATGCCCATGCTGCGCCGCTGCCTAAGAAATGGGACATGGAATCGGATGTGGTGGTTGTCGGTTACGGAGGTGCCGGCGCCTGCGCCGCCCTGGAAGCGGCGCGCGCCGGTTGTTCTGTTTTGCTTCTCGAAAAGATGGGAATGCCCGGCGGATCTACAACCATGTCGGGCGGAATCGTCTACGCCTCAGGCACAAAACTACAAAAGAGTATCGGCATCAATGACACACCGGAAGCGATGAACAAGTACCTCATGGCCTGCGGCCAGGGTCGCGCGGTGCCGGAACTGGTCAAGCTGGTGTCTGAGATGTCTTCAGAAAACATCGATTGGTTAGCCGGGATGGGCGCTGTCTTTACACAGGAGCTTCTTGCCATGAGCGGCATGGAAAACGAGCCGGAGTATAAGGCCGTGACGCCGGCCCAGAAACGCGGACACCGCGTCAGAGGAACCGGCTCTGCCCTGTTTAAGGTTTTGGCTGCTGCCGTGAAGGCAGAGAAAAACCTCACGGTCATGGTGAGAACCATCG
>SBEK01000234.1 GCA_009668925.1 Deltaproteobacteria bacterium | reverse complement strand
AGTGGCGGTGGAACAAAGCGAACAGAAGCGCGCAGGCGCCGCCGTGCTGATATTCACCGGCCAGGAAAACGCGTTCCCAGGGAATGAAACAATTGTCGAAAATCATGTAGGAATCCGTCGAGCCCGGTACGAAGCCGCGTTTGTAATGCTCACGGGGACGCAGGTTGTGGATCGTGACGACCTGCTTCAAACCATCCCAGTCGCCCGGTACGGCAAACGCCACGGCGTAATCCTTGTCTTCCTTGCGCAGCGCGCGGGTGGGGACCACCAGAACTTCATCGGCCACGGAGGCTTCGGAAATATGGACCTTGCAGCCTTCCACCACGATGCCGTCTTTCAGCCGTTCTTTGATGCGCACATAGGCGCCGGGATTGGGCTGGTCCGCGGGACGCAGCATGCGGTCGCCTTTGACGTCCGTCTGGGCGCAGCAGCCGATCAAGTCTTCCGTCTGGAAGCGGGTCAGCCACTTCTTGAAGTTTTCATGATACTGGGTGGCGCCGTTGTTCATCTTGTCTGCTTCATAAGAAACATTGTAGATGGAGTTCGTGCCGTCAATGCCCATGCAGCGCTGAATGCAGCCGCCGACTTTCTGGCACAGCATGCGGGTCATGTCTTGTTTCTTATGCAGATCGTCCGTGTTCTGATGAATGTGCGTGTAGCGGTTGATCCGCTCGCCGGTCAGGTGCGAAATCGCCGTGCACAGGTCCTGGTTTTCGGGTTTGGCCGCTTCATCATAGGTGGTGCCGATGGTGTTGAGGCAGTCCATCTGCAGTTCGTCGTCGCGGTCGATCAATTGCCCGTCATAATAAAGGTTCCGCTTCATTTTGGACAGGCCTTTAATGTACTCTTGCTTTGTTCTCATTTGTGTTACTCCTTTCGTTCTTTGTACATCCTTTAGTTATTGGTATGTTTCTTTATCGCTTTTCTTGTTTTTGGCTGAACCTGCGTCTTTTCCTGATCGAGAATAAGCTGCCCCAGAGCCCGGGCATCGTCCACTTTCAAATGCAGCAGAAGCCCTTGCTGTTCTTTCTTTGCCCGGATGCCGCTTAAAACAATCTCTAAGAACGGATCAAGCATGTCCATCATGCTTTTTTCACGTTTGGGCATCCCCTGCATGTGCCAGTGGATAAAGAGGTGCTCAATGGTGCCCATCAGCATGGAGCGAATCAGGTAAGCGTCGGCATCGGAACGGAAGGTTCCGTCGGCGATCCCGTCGCGAATGCAATCAAGCAGACTATGCGCCGAACGCCGGATGGCTTCATGCGCCGCGGTTTGCCGGAAGCGCTTGTTGGACATGAGCTGAAGCAAAACCAGCGCGGAATAGTCGGGGTTATTCTCATAAAGCCGGACATAGCTCAAAAGAACGGCGCGCATCCGGCCTTCCACATCCTTTATATAAGGAAGAACGGCTTCCGATTCTTCAAACGTGTCATTGGAGATTTTTTCGGGAATGGCAAAGAGAAGATCTTCTTTGGTGCCGAAGTATTCATAAATGGTGGCTTCGGAAACTCCGGCTTCCTTGCTGATTTCGGAGATCGTGGCTTCCTGAAAACTCTTTTCGGCAAAAATGCGCAGCGCCGCATCCATAATGCGGTCCTTGCGAGTTTTTGGCCGAACGTGGTCCGTCATAAAGACATCCTTTTTCAGTGGAAGCTAACCTAGCTCACCATAGTGGCACTGTCAAGTATTATTTTATTTCAAAGTCAGACTTTGTTTTTTCAACGATAATTATAGTGACTGGCTAGTCAATGGGGCTATCTTCCGGTTTTTGCTAAGGGAAAGCAGATTATCAGGCTGTAGACGGTTAGGCTGTGAGGAAAAAGGCGATCCATAATTCTGGCTGTACTTGCAAAAACCAGGGAAAAATCACTTCTGCATTTGCTGATAACAAAAACCAATTGGGGGTGATTACAATTAATATTCCTGGGATACGAGGCACCCTCAAGTATTTAAGTATCCCGATAAATCGGCAGTGCAGCGGGGCGTGACTTTAGCGAATCATGCCCGAAATGTTGTGGCGCGAGGCGTCGCGGAGCATAAGACAGCCGAACTGTTTTTGCCGAAGGCGAGTTTTCGGATGTCGCGCAAGACAACCGTATTCCATTCCAGATCAGGATGATGCCGCGGCGGCAAGGAGGAGGCACCGGAGGCGTATTGACAATACGCTGAGGAAGCCGACGACACAGACAACAAAGGCAGCGCTTGATATGGAATGGAATCAGCGCCACAGGTGAGGGCATTTTGCGAAGGCGCGCCTCGCTGCCTCCTTTAATAACAGGTCCATTTTCCAGATCGACAATAAGATTACATTAAAACCCTGGATTCCCGCTGCGCGAGAATGACGGCGTATCCAAAAAGACAATACAGTCGCTCGCTACGCTCCACCGCACTTTTTCGGTGCACCTTACCATCATCAATAAAAAGCCTTATCATCCGGATGGACGATAAGCTCTTTTTCTTTGCCCAATAAGAAATTCGGTTTTGGGCTATTATCCTAACAGCCTACAGTCTATTAGGCTATTCTGCAGCCTATCAGCCCTTTTTTCATTTCTTCCCCGGTGCGTCCGGGTCGAAAGCGATCGGTCAATGAATAACCCTCCGTGCATTCTGTTGACTACTTTTCCCGGATTTTATTTTGCGAGTTGTCAACAAGTTGAAAACTGGGCTTGCGCCCGCTTAATCATAAACAGGATATTTTCATTCGCATTTTTATAGGTCGGTCAGTTTTTTGGGGGACTTCAGGTTCAGAATAAAATCAACTCTCGTCCCTTTGATGGGCTGGACGTCTTTGATATAAACATCCTTCCGGATGTTGTCGAAGACGATTTTCTTTTCAAAACTCCTGATGGCCAGACGGTCGGCGATTTTGGATGTAAAAAAAATACCTTCGCCGCTGTGCGCATCGGGCGCCGTTGTTTCTTTTCCCTTGAGTAAATCCTGAATGGCCTCCATCACGGCGCCCAGACGCTTCGTCTTCATAATATTGTATAAGATGCCGATGCCGCGGTCCGTTACCGAGAAACGGATGTCCGCGGCCGTTTTCATCATGACGACATCAATCTTTTCCGAACGGGAGTGTTCAATGGCGTTGTTGAGCATTTCGGTGAACGCGTAATGGACGATGGAAGAAACGTTATCGGCCATGCTCTCGAAGATGGCGCCTTCTTCGTTGATTTGACGCAATACCGCATCTTCCGCGAGGCCCCGGTTTAACAAAATCCGGTGAACGCGCAGGGGTTTCCGCAAAGCCCGGCCTTTTTTCGGCTGCGGGATATAGCGCGCCTGATTCGCTTTTCCCGTGCGGACAATGAGGCCTTCTTCCACGAGGCTTTTCAGCGACTACTGCGCATAAGCCCGCGAGAAACCGGTCTTACCGACAAGATCGGCCGTTGTGATGTACCTTTTTTTCTTCAGTCCTTTGAGGATAAGCGCCCTTAAGTCCAAAATCGCCACCTCCGTCCCCAGTGGACAACTTTACTGTATACCCATTATCAAAGTTGTCAGCCAGTTGTCTGCTCCGGAGAGCCGCCAAACCGCCGGCGTCAGGGACCGAGCGCTCGGTTTGCTAAAAACAAATCGCAGCCTCGGCCAAAACTTCTCAGCCGGAGGCCTCCGGACTCAGCGGATTATTTCTTTTATGGCTTGAACGACGGCCGCCGCAATCCGTTCTTCCGGCAGATCGCGGGTATCGACGGTCTTACCGGCAATCACCACCCAGCGGCGGGCCAGACCGGCAAGATCGGGCTTGCGGGCACAGGCCGTGGGACACCCGCACACCAGGATGCCGGCGGCATAAGGTCCGGCCGCCGCGTCCGTCGTGACGTGATGGTCCGCCCCCAGTGTGTTTTCAATATCCGTGATGATCTTTGATCGATCGATTTGGCAGTTGCAGCCGCCGCAGTATTTAACAACAATATCCAAACGGGTTTTGCTCCGGATCCCGGCCGGATCATTCCGGCGTGCAGGATTGAATAAAATCGGCAATTTGTTTATCATTCAGGCCAACACCGGGTTTGCCGTCCAGGCGCTTGACCACCTGACCTTTGTCAAAAAGGATCAGCGTCGGAAAAATATCAATGCCGTATAAGTCCGCCACACGCTCCTCATCATCGGTCACCAACAGCAGCGGGTGCGGGGTTTCGCCGGCCTGCTTTTCAAAAACAGGCAAGGCTTTCCGGCAGAAAGGACACCAGGACACATACACCATGGCGATGGTTCTGCCTTTTTCCTTAAGGGCTTGTTCCAGATCACGAAGGTTATCCACGACAGCGCATGACTTGTTGATGCCCATAGATCCTCCTTCTTGATACTCGTAGGGAACGGTCGCGACCGTTCCCTACATTATTATTTTTCCAAACCGTTCCCTGCGGCTGCCTATTTTGCTTTCAGAGGCCCCCCCGAGAAAAACCGCTGCTGCAGCCGGCGCATGCCGTCGAGCCAACGGCTGTAATCCGATGCCTTGCGCTGCATATAGGTTTTCACTTCCTTGTGCGGCAGAATTAGAAACTCGTCGGCGGCAAAAGATTCCATGACGGCGTCCGCCAGCTGTTCGGGCTTCATCAAACCGTCAACACCGGCCACGCCGCCGCCTTCGTGATCGCGCGTCATCGCCGTTTCGACCGCCTG
>SBEK01000454.1 GCA_009668925.1 Deltaproteobacteria bacterium | reverse complement strand
AGGCACACCGGACCGGAAGATTGTGGATGGGGCGCAAAAAAGACGCATTAACGATGAAGACATTGCCGTTGCGGCAAAAATATTCGCCATCAACGGTGTCTCGGCGCATGCCGGTCAGGACCAGTTGCTGGAGTGGCTTAAAGGTTTTCAAACCAAGGCCATGCAGGTCTTTCTGGTGCACGGCGAATCTTCCGCGCAGGAGCATCTGGCGTCCTTGATCCGGGAAAAATTCGGTCTGTCCGTGATCATCCCGGAATACCTGGAAGAAATTCTGCTGAAACCCGGCGCGCAGTTTGAAGAAATCAAACCACCCGTCATAAGCGTTCCACAGCTTAACCTGTCGCCGCTTTTCGCCGACTTAAAAGCAAAGCTGGATGATGTGAGTGGCAAAATAGGGAATGTTCAATCCCTGCCGGCTTCTCAACAAGCCGAGATCGCCGAACTGCTCAGGCAGGCCGCTCAGAATATCGACAAAATAAAAAAGAGCGCCTAGACGTTCAAGGTTCGTCAGTTAAACGGCTGCGCCTGCACTCACGGAACAAGGGGTTGCAACCCCTTGTTCTGAAAAATGTCAGCACAACCCTTCTGCGACGGCTTGCAATCGAATGGTATTTTGACGCAACCTCTTGGTCCATGAAATATTTGCATACAGCCGGTCCGGAATAAAATTGCATCACGTCGGGTTTTTCAAATCCCTGCCGAAGATCCAGAAGAAAATCGTGCCTGTAAACCCGCAGGCAAATGCCGCAAGAAAATTGACCTGCGGGGAAATATCCCATAGAAATGCGCCGCCGAAAGCGGCAACGGACACAATCACGTCACGAATGAGATAATAAAGTCCGAACATCCCGGCCTTTTTGTCTTCAGGAGCCAGATCCATGATCAGCGCCTTGCGCGTGGGTTCACCAAATTCTTTTAGTCCCCGGATGATAAAGGCAACCACCATCATCCAGAAACTGTGCGAGAATAGAATAATCAACGGGAAAAGCGTGAAGTTGAAAAAAGTGATCACGACAAACGGCTTCTTGGCGGAACGATCGG
>SBEK01000453.1 GCA_009668925.1 Deltaproteobacteria bacterium | reverse complement strand
CGCACCGCTTCTGGAAAAACTCGCCAAAGCCGGCAAGGGGTTTTATTCGAAATAGCGATAAAGGAAAAATCGGCGGATACGTGAAACTGTCCGCCGATTTTTTTTCTGAAACCTTTGACTTTGCACCTTGCGCCTCGCGTGCCCCGCAGGGGTATGACCTTTTATTCGCCTGATCGCGGCGACAAAAATCCTGGGAGAGTCAAAAGACTAAAAAATGAGGAGAGGAAGGGAATCGTATGACAAGCACTGTTTATGAAATCAAAGAATCGGCCATTGCCGATCCGGGCCCCCTGGGTCTCGCGTGCTTCGCGCTCACCACGTTTTGCCTGAGCATGATCAATGCCGGCTTTGTCGACAAATCGGCCGTCATCGTGGTGATTGCCCTGGCGCTGATCTACGGCGGCGCAACGCAGATCCTGGCGGGCATGTGGGAATACAAGAAAAATAACGTCTTCGGCGCGACCGCTTTTTCTTCCTATGGCGCTTTCTGGATATCGCTGGGCGTCTTTGATCTTCTGGCTACCCTGCACCTGGTCACCGTTCCCGCACAGGGCGTCTGGTTGTTCCTCCTGGGCTGGACCATTTTCACCTTTTACATGTGGATCGGCAGCTTCGGTACGAATCGGGCGCTCGCCGTCACCTTTACCTTGCTGCTTGTCGCCTTTATCCTGCTCACCATCGGCGCGGCGGGCAGTGAAACGGCGCATAAGCTGGGCGGCTATGTCGGCATCCTGACGGCGTTCGCCGCCTGGTATACGTCGGCGGCCGGTATCTGCAATTCGGTTTTCGGACGGGTTGTCCTGCCGGTTGGCCCCTTTAAAAAATGATCCGCAAATGATCGGAGAAAAATAGGCGTTCACTGGGGAGGGGAAGCGGGCTTTGGGGAGTCCGCTTCCATTCGTGTTAAAACATTCATGCATCTTGGGGAGGTTAAGAATAGAAGACATGACGTATGCAGATCTCTATAAAGCATCCATCAATGAGCCCGACGTTTTCTGGGGGAAGGCGGCCCAAGCCATTCAATGGACGAAAAAATGGGATA
>SBEK01000452.1 GCA_009668925.1 Deltaproteobacteria bacterium | reverse complement strand
TTCCTGCATTAATGAAGAAAGAGTCAAAAATGAAATTATCGAAATTGACAAAACTGAAAAAAAACATGTGTTGCATGGCGATGTCCACTTTCCGGCAATGGAGGGGTTCGCTCGTGTAACAAAGCATTATCAGAGGAACTGAAATCGACCCGCCATCCGGAATTGAAACTCAAAAACGGCTGACGGGTTTTTTTTATTCAAAAACAAATTAAAGGAGGAAATGAAAAATGACACAAAGAAGACTGGAAACCATTGCAGTACACGCGGGGCAGGAAACGCCCGATCCCACAACGGGCGCCAGAGCGGTGCCGATTTACAAGACCTCATCTTTCGTATTCAAGAATACGGAACATGCGGCCAACCTGTTTGCCCTCAAGGAACTGGGCAACATCTATTCGCGGCTCACGAATCCGACGAATGCGGTCCTGGAGGAGCGCATTACACAACTGGAAGGCGGCGCCGCCTCGGTTGTCCTGTCGTCCGGTACGTCGGCCATTTTTTACGCCGTCATTACCCTCGCGGAAGCGGGCGACGAGATTGTTTCGGCGAACAATTTGTACGGCGGGACTTATACGCAGTTCGACGCGATTCTGCCGAAACTCGGTATCAAGACGATCTTTGTCGATCCGCACGATCCAAAGAATTTCGAAAAAGCCATCACGCCGAAGACGCGCGCCCTGTTTATTGAAACGATCGGCAATCCGGTTCTTGATTTTACGGATATCCAGGCCGTTGCCGATATTGCCCACAAAAACGGCATTCCGCTGATCGTCGATGCCACCTTTACCACTCCGTATCTGCTGCGCACGATCGACTACGGCGCGGACATCGTGGTCAATTCGCTGACGAAGTGGATCGGCGGACACGGGACCACCATCGGCGGCGTGATTACCGATGCCGGAAAATTCAACTGGAAAGGCGGTAAGCACCGGCTGTTCACGGAGCCGGACAAGAATTATCACGGCTTGCGCTGGGCACTCGATCTTCCGGAAGCCCTGGCGCCCATCGCCTTTGCGCTGCGCGGTCGGACGGTGCCGCTTCGG
>SBEK01000451.1 GCA_009668925.1 Deltaproteobacteria bacterium | reverse complement strand
GGCCACGACGTCGAGGTAGATGCTGGGGGCCAGACGCCTGTTTAAACGGAGCTCTTCTTCACAATAGAATTTTCTTGCGGCGAGCGTCGTGAAATCGAGAAAACCGAAATTGACAGGCTTTTTCACTTTATAGACGTAGTCGCCGGCGATGAAGATGTATGAAATATGGGTTTGTAATACGTGAACCGTCGGCGGCCGGTGCGGATAAAAATCAGGGCGGGCCATGGCGGCGGCGATATCGAAAGGGGCCATTCGTTCCTCCGGTCTCGAAAAAAGTTTTTTAAAGACGCTGCCTGGGGCAGCCGGTCAATTCTTTAAACAATCGCCGGCCGATAATCAAGATCAAATATCAGCGGTGGGCGGACTGCGGCCGCGCCGCAAAATGCCGGTCGGGCGGCGGCCGGCAAATTATCCTTGCATGGAAACGCCAAGCATGATTATTTTGCACGTGACGCTAAAGGAGCGAGCCATGTTCAAAAAACTGCGCCGGATTGCGACGGTCAAACTGAGTGGAAGCATCATCTATTGTCTTGCCCGGATCTACGCCGCTACATTCCGGCTGAGGGTGGAAAATGAAGCCGAGTGGACCGATTATCTCGATCAGGGCGGGAAAGTTCTCATCTGCTGCTGGCATCAGCAGTTCTTTATCGGCGTTCGCGTGTTTGCCCGCTACCGGAAATATCGGGCGTGCGTGATGATTTCCAAGAGCACGGACGGGGATATCGCTTCGCGGATTGCCGAGCGGGCGAAAGTCTATCCGGTCAGGGGGTCCTCATCGCGGAGCGGCGGCCCGGCGTTGAAGGAAATGATCACGCGGCTGAAACAGGGGTGTCTTGCCGTCCATCTGCTCGATGGACCGCGCGGACCGGCCGGCATCGTTAAACCCGGCACCATTGCCCTGGCCGCAGGCGCGGGCGCGGCCATTGCACCGGTCTACGTGGCAGCCGACCGGGCCTGGCATGCTCGAAGCTGGGACAAGTATATGGTTCCCAAACCGTTTGCGCGGGTGACGGTGACCTTCTGCCCGCTCATGAAGCTGCCGCCG
>SBEK01000450.1 GCA_009668925.1 Deltaproteobacteria bacterium | reverse complement strand
GTCCTTTTTTGAGAAGGCGGACAAGCTCGCGCCGCACAATGCCGAGATTAAAAATAATATCGGTAATCTCCAGTATCTGAAGGGGAGATATAACGACGCACGAAAATCTTACGAAAAAGCGGCCGAACTCGATCCCGCTGATCCGTATATTTTAGTCAATCTCTCTCTGTGTTATCTCAAACTCAATAAAAGGGACAAGGCGTCGCAGATTTTTCGCAAGGCGGTCGAGAAAGATCATCAGATTGCCAAGAAACACCAGACACTGGCCATGGAATTGCTGTGAAATAGATCGTCTGTGATCATCCAGACGGAACAAAGAAAGGGGGAGACGGGCATGAAAACAAAAACATTGCTGACGCTGGGCACGCTGCTGCTGATAGTGGTTATCGCCAACGGAGTCCAGGGTGCGGGGAAGGACGGTTTTTGGGACAGTCTTCAAGGCAAGCTGGAGAAAGTAACGCCCGCAAAAAAATCCGGTGTGACAACGGCAGTCGGCGGCGTCAGAGGTGCAAAGAACGAGTCGTCAAGCGACGTGTATTGGAAGGGCAAGGATAAGTCTCCGTCCGTTCCGGAAGAGGAGCTTCAGAAATTCAGAATTGCACTGGACACAAAAGTCAAGGGAAACAATGAGGAGGCGCTCAAGTTGTTCCAGGAATTTCTGAACACCTATCCGCAAAGCTCTCTCCGTGTTGAAGGTTTGCAGGCCGTGGAGAAGATCAAAGCGGAAATGGCGGCGGCGAAGGCGCCGGCCGAAGCCCCCGCAAAAAAGGCCGCGGCTAAAGGGGCGGCAAAAGGGCCAAAGGCAAAATAGATGCCGCTTGTGAGCGGCGTCGGACAGATCGGGATTTTTTCGGGAGAAGCCCAACATGCCTTTTGCGGTTAGGAATAGTCCGTAGACGGTGGGTGCTGGAGGCGTTGTCTGCTTCAATGTCTCCAGCATTCTAACTTCATCCGGCATCGATGCAGCCTAAAGCTGCAGCCTGCAGCCTGCAGCCTACAGCCTACAGCCTACAGCCTACAGCCTACAGCCTACAGCCTACAGCCT
>SBEK01000449.1 GCA_009668925.1 Deltaproteobacteria bacterium | reverse complement strand
ATCCGGAAGCGCAAATCGTCGGCGAGGATTACCACAAACTTTTCCTGACGGACTTCGCTCCTTATCTCGAGAAGATCAAAGCCTCGGGCGCCGAAGTGGTCTACACCGGCGACTGGTTCCCGGATGCCGGAAACGTCCTGAAGCAGGCGCGGCAGATGAGGGTGATGCTTCCCTTTGCCAATATCTACATGGATACCCCCGATTTTCTGCATGAAGTCGGCGTCGAGGGAACAAAAGGGCTGACCAATCTCAGCACCTGGTTTACGGCCAACCCCCAGTTCAAAGAGCCCGGGTACGTTAAAATGTACAAGACCTGGAATGATCTTTGGAAAAACAAGTGGAAGACCCCGCCGTTCAATGGCCGGACGTTTGAAATTTACGGCGGCAACTGGGGTTCGTGGACCAATGTGACTTACTGGCTGATGAGCGTCATTGAGCGCGCGAAAACGACGGACCCGGAAAAGATCATCAGCATTTGGGAAAATGACACTTTCAAATTCGTCAACGGAAAAATCGTGAAGATGAGGGCCTGCGATCACAAGATTGTCCAGGATCTGGCTATCATAGAGTTTGTACCCTGGGAGCAGCAAAAGGCGTCCTTCAATATACCGCCTTACTACTGGTACAAGGGCTGTTCGTCCTACGGACCGTCGGCCGTCATTCCGGCTGCAAAAGCTTTACCGTGGATGGATCAGAAGCTGGACCGCTGCAAAGGCAAAAGCGGCGCGGGTGAATAGCAGAATTGATTGTTGTTGATGCCGAGACTGCCCGGGGACATCCCGGGCGGTCTTTTTTTTACCGGAGCGGTTTTCCGTGGAGCCGCAGACTGAATATCATCCGACGCACTTCTGAATCTTTCGGACATCCGGCTGCGGCGGCGCATCGCAGCCCGCGTCGAAGCCGACATCCGTCAGCTGCGGCATCAAAACGCCGACATTTGCTTGACATAAAAATTATGTCGGAGATAAGAATACCGACAATGATTCATCCTGCGGCCCGGGCCCAGGATCGATCAAAGATTGAAATCATACTTAAGGATACGAAC
>SBEK01000448.1 GCA_009668925.1 Deltaproteobacteria bacterium | reverse complement strand
CGTATAACCTGACCGGCAGCCAGGCGCTGGTGTTTTCAAGGCTAAGGAAAACCGATTCGGATATAGAACGGTCACGGAGACAGCGTGACGTCGTGGAAGCCGCCATACGGAAATTGTTCGGACAGCCGCTGGCATCGTATCCGGGTATCATGAAAGAAATCTTCCCGCAGCTAAAGACGAATATGACATCCGGCGAGATGCTTTCACTCGGCGTGAACGCGGCAATGAACGATATACGCAGCATAGAGCAGATGCGTTATCCCACATCCGCTTATGGTAAAGGAAGCATGATAAACGGCAACTATTATTTTGTGTTTGACCGCGCTGCGACTCTGAGGCAGATAGGCGAATATATATATTTGGACAAAAAGTGACATCAAAAAAGGACAGCCGGCCGGAAGCGGCATCCGATGATCATCAATACCCGCGATCCAGTCCGATCACATTCCTGAGTTTTTCTCCGCCGCGATACGCCACGAATTCATCACAAAAGACCTCCATCGCGCGTTCCATGTAATGCGGGCTCATGCCGGCCATATGCGGTGTGATGAATACATTTTTCATATCCCACAACGGGCTTGACACGGGCAGCGGCTCATCGCGGAATACGTCCAGGCCGGCACCCGCGATCTCCCCGCGCCTGAGCGCCTCGATCATAGCTGCCTCGTCGACGGTATCTCCGCGCGATACGTTTATGAAAATGCTCGAATTTTTCATAGCCTTGAATTCCTTTTCACCGATCATGCGGTATGTCCGTGCGGTAAGCGGCGTGATGACGACATTATAGTCACTCTCGGCGAGGAAGCCGTGCAGCGCATCCGTGCCGGCGACACGGTCAAAATGCTCCAGCGGAACAGGGTCATTCTTTATGCCGTATACAGTCATATCAAACGCCTTTGCCTTCCTCGCGATCTCGCTGCCGATGCTGCCGGCGCCTATTATAAGCAAGGTCCTTCCCGTAAGCTCGTCTGCCTCGTAGCCGTAATCATGAGCCCAACGTTTCTCAGTCTGTGCCCGCAGAAAGTCGCCGAGCCTGCGGCTGAAC
>SBEK01000447.1 GCA_009668925.1 Deltaproteobacteria bacterium | reverse complement strand
TGCTTGCCGGGCAACCTGATGGAGTGCCGGGGAAACGGCGTTTACACGGCCCGGCAGGTAAGGCTGTATCCGGAGATCCTGTGTTGCACCTTCATTTTCATTATAGTAGTTTTTACCTACCATAATACTTACTATAATTTACCATTGGCGGTGGCCAAACAGTTTGCTTTAAACCGCAAATAATTTTTTTGTGGGCGGTTTCACGTATTTCTTAGAAAGAAGCGGCATCATTAACGGCAATATGACAGGTACCCTGAATAAGATAATATCGGAATTATTCCAGATGATTACCTGTTTTGAAATTCCCGTTCTACAAACGAGAACGCTCCGGTCGTGATCCCGAAAAAAATGAACTCTCCTTACAGTTCTGTTTGGCAGCAAAATGGTCGATCAAATGCTTCGCATTCTCATTCTGGAAGATAACCCTGCCGATGCAGAATTAATCCAATTTGAACTGCGGGCAGCCGGAATAAATTTCATTTCCAGAATCGTCGTGCACGAGAACGATTTTGTCCGCGAGATTCAGCACTATTGCCCGGATCTGATCCTGTCCGACTATGATCTGCCCAGCTACAACGGCGCACTGGCTCTGGCCGAAGCCGGCCGCAGCTGTCCGGGTACTCCCTTTATCCTGGTCACGGGCGCCGTGAGCGAAGACCGCGCGATCGAAATCCTCACCCAGGGCGCCAAGGATTACGTTTTGAAGAGCCGTCTGGAGCAGCGACTGGTGCCCGCCGTCCGCAGAGCCCTGGCGGAGGCCGAAGAGCACCGATCGCGCAAGAAGGCCGAGGAAGAGCTGCGCGAGGCGCATCGGAAGCTGGAGGACCGGGTAAAGCAGAGGACTGCACAACTGGAAGCGGAAATAGCGGCGCGAAAGAAGAGAGAAGCCGCCGTCCGGGAGCGGGAGGCGACCTTCCGCAGTTCCTTTGAAGCCGCGGCCGTCGGCATGACCGCCATGGATCTGACCGGCCGGTTTATCATGGTTAATCTCGCCTACTGCAGCATGCTGGGTTATTCGGAAGCCGAACTGCTCACGATGCGGTTTC
>SBEK01000446.1 GCA_009668925.1 Deltaproteobacteria bacterium | reverse complement strand
GGGCATCGATGCCCTGTCTGCCTCTGATTTGGATCTGATCATCATCGAAAATGTAGGCAATCTGGTATGCCCCGCCGAATTCGATACGGGCGCCCACAGAAACGTGATGATCCTGAGCGTTCCCGAAGGGGACGATAAACCGCTCAAGTACCCGCTGATGTTTTCGATCTGCGATGTGCTGCTGGTGAATAAGATGGATTATCTGTCGCTTTCCGATTTTGATATGGCCGCTATGCGTCAAAGGGTCCTGGCTTTAAATCCCGATATCAAGATTATCGAAGTGTCCTGCAAAACCGGCGCGGGCATCGGGGACTGGGTCGAATGGCTCAAAAAAGAAGTGAATGAACATAAACGCTAGATAACGTCAAGGCCCTCGACCAGAAACGCTCTGCCCGACGAAAGTGTTCGACAGTCGCTGCCAGGGGACTTACTTACTGGGCGGACTGCGACCAGCACACGCTCCATTCAGATGGGGAAGCTCCCTCCGATTTGCAGGCGGCGATGCAGCCCGCATCCGCTTCAGTGCAAAGTCTGCCGTTGGCCGTGTAATTGTAGCAGGCTAATTTTTTTTCGTCGCAGCAGCTGATGCATTTATTGATGCGGGCGACGCGCTCCGCTTCCGATTTTACGCCGACCTGATCTTTTTGAGGAGCTGTTTTTTCTTTCTCCGGCTCGGCCTTGGCTGCGGAGTCTTCAAATCTGTCCTTTACCTCACATTTCATTCCCTCTTGAGGCGTGTCGGTGATCATCCTGTTCCCCTCGCGATCCACACAAATATACAGTTCTCCGGCATGGGCAGGGGTGATAACGGCAACACAGATACCCAGGATTAAAAGCAGTTGTTTCATTTTGCTTCCTTTATGTTCACGGTGTTATGAAACTCCAAGCATCCTTACGTGTCTTCATGCGAATGATTCGTTTATCACTTACCCTATCTTTAATACATGATGTCGGCATTTTTCTCAAGAAGTGAACCGTGGATCCGGGTGAGCCCGCAAAGGCCGGGAATCGTCGCCGGCGGCTTCCCATTTTGCTTTTCCCGAGCG
>SBEK01000028.1 GCA_009668925.1 Deltaproteobacteria bacterium | reverse complement strand
CCCTCCAAAGGGGGACAAATCCCCCTGCCCCCTCCAGAAGGGGACAAATCCCCCTGCGCCTGCTCACAGAGCGGGACAATTATTTTTCTTCGCCTTCGCGGGCCCGGGCGCTTGATGTCTAAAGATAAGCGTCGCGCAGCCGATGGAGAAGGGCGTGATACTTTTCATGAACGCCGGCGCCCGTTTCCTCGCGTTCGACGCGCTCAAAACCTTCCGCAAGATTCGCCTCGGCTTCCGAGCTGAGCAGCTGATCGGCCATGACGAAGAGTACGTGCTCTTCCTTGTCGATATGATTGATCAACAACTGGATGTAGCCGCGGGCATTCTCCGCGAACGTCTTCGCGTGAGACGCATCGCCGTCCTTCATCCGGCCGAGCGCACCGTCCATTCCTCCGGCGTAGGTGCGGCCAAGCCGGTGCTCGCTGAGCATCACGGCGATGGGCCCGTCATTGTGCGGCATTCCGGCTTTTTCCAGCGCGGGGAAAAGGTATTTTTCTTCCTTGGCATGATGGCACTTGTCCGTGAAGGTGCGGATGAAATCGATGATGGCCGCAAGATCATCCGCGCCCACGTCCCGGCCCTGGTCAAGCCTGACTCCAACCGCTTCCATGATTTTGAGCATCACCAGAACCAACTGATGTTCTTCTTTGAGAATTTCTGTCGGCTTCATGGCTTCCCCTCCGCTCATAAAATGAGGAATCCTGATTTGACGGCGCAGGCCCACTTGACAACTTAAAAATGATAACCATATATAGGGCCGCGGAAGCTATATATAACTGTATATCAGATAAAATTCAATCCTATTGATCAGGAGGCCCTATGGAACCAAAGAAGCGGACCCGTCAATTTAAAACCGAAGTCCAGCAGCTCATGAATATCATCATCAACTCTCTGTATTCGCACCGCGAGATTTTTTTGCGCGAACTCATCTCCAACGCGTCGGACGCCCTCGACAAACTGCGCTTCAAGGCGCAGACGGATTCCCACATCATGGGTACGGACACGGAACTGAAAATCAAGATCGTCCGCAACAAGGAAAAGAGCATCCTCGAAATATCGGATAACGGCATCGGCATGACCTACGACGAGGTGATCGAGAACATCGGAACCATCGCGAAAAGCGGGACGGCCGGTTTTCTCGAGGCGGTCGGTGATGACAGGAACAAGGGGGCCCTCCCGCCGGAGCTGATCGGCCAGTTCGGCGTCGGTTTCTACAGCGCGTTCATCGTCGCCGACAAAGTCACGCTGACCACGCGGGCCGCGGGTGCGGAGGCGGGATGCCGGTGGGAATCCGCCGGCGACGGCTCTTACACCATCGAGGAATTCGCCAAAGAAACCCGGGGAACAACCATCACCCTGCATTTGAAAAAGGTGGAAGCGGACGAGCAGGACTTCACCGACGAATGGACACTGCGCAGCATCGTCAAGCGGCACTCCGACTTCGTCGGATATCCCATCGTGATGGACGTCGAAAAAACGGAGCCGGTCCTGGACGCGGAAGGCAAGCCCGAAAAGGACAAGACCCGGAAAGTTATCGTGGAAGAAACCCTCAACTCCATGAAAGCCATCTGGACGAAGGACAAGAGCGAGGTGACCGAAGAGGAGCACAATGAATTTTACCAGCACATCAGCCACGACTGGAACCCACCCTTGGCCCATCTCCATCTGAAACTGGAAGGCACGACGGAATACAGCGCACTTTTGTATATCCCGTCCAAAGCGCCTTTCGACCTCTTCACCCACGAGCAGAAGCACGGCATACAGCTCTATTCCAAACGCGTCTTCATCATGGAAAACTGCAAGGAACTGATGCCGCAGTACCTCGCCTTCGTGAAAGGCGTGGTCGATGCGCCGGATCTCAATCTCAACGTCAGCCGCGAAATTCTCCAGCAGGATGCCCTGGTCCGGAATATCAAGAAGAACCTCGTGAAAAAGGTGCTGGAACTTCTCGCCTCGCTGGAGCAAGAGAAATTCGAGACCTTCTACAAGGAATTTGCTTATATCTTCAAGGCGGGCATCTCGCAGGATTTCGAAAATCGCGAGAAGATCGCCAATCTGCTGCGCTACAAGACGACCCGCTCCGAAGGAAAATGGGTTTCCCTGAAAGATTACGTCACACGGATGCAGCCGGATCAGAAAGATATCTACTACATCACCGGCGAAAGCCTGACGGCACTCGCGAACAGCCCCCATCTCGAGGCGTTGAAAGAGAAAGACATCGAAGTGCTGCTCATGACGGACCCGATCGACGAGTGGGTGATCCGCGATCTCCATGAATTCGAGAAGAAGACGTTCAAGAGCGCGGAAAAAGGCGACCTTGATCTGGACAAGAAGGACGACAAGAAGAAGGAAGACTACGCGAGCCTCTTCGAATTTCTCAAGTCGACCCTCGGCGAAAAGGTGAAAGACGTCAAACTCTCCACGCACCTGAAAAATTCCGCGGCGATCCTGGCGGGCGACGCCTATGACATGAGCGCTTACATGGAGAAGATCCTGAAGGCGAGCGGCCAGGATGTCCCGCAAAGCAAGCGGGTTCTGGAACTGAACATGGATCATCCGCTGCTCGTCAGGGTCAAGGGGGTCTTCGAGACCAACAAGGAAGACGTAGCGCTCAAGGACTACGCGCTGTTTCTTTACGATCTGGCGGTCGTGTCCGAGGGCGGAAAGCTCGATGACCCGGCCCGGTTCAACAAAATGATCGGATCGCTCTTGTAGGGGGCAATGCCGCGTTGATCAGTTAACGACCAAAGAAGAAGCCGGAAGTTGCCTTCCGGCTTCTTCTCCCGTTTTATCCGTCTCATGCCGGTACTTTTTTTTGTCGCACCGATAGCCTGGGCTTGAAAAACCTCTATCAAAACCGCGTCGGGCCCCTCAAGCATAATGTATTTATTCTCGCCGAAATCTCTGATGGGTGATCGCAATCAATTGGGGCCGCTGGTAAAATAATAAACTGCCGCAAGCCTGCTCAGACCAACACCTGCTAACCATGATCTTGCGCAATGAGATTTCTTCTTTTCACTGTGGAAACTTACTTTTTTACCAGTGTCCTCCTCTCCTCACACTTTTGCAAACCCCATTCCCTACCCGGAGATTCCCAGGCGGGATGACGCGGCCAATGATACCTACATCTTCAAGCAGTATTCAGGAGGCCTGGCCAAGGTGAGATTCCCCGATTATCGGCTGGCCTACGAGGGCATCAATCTGCCCAACATCGCCGTCTTTAAGGAACAGATCGACCTACTCAAAGAGTTTATGGTGAAGGCAACGCCGGACGCTGAACAGCGTGCCAACATGGACTACATGCTGGCCTTGGGAGAGATGTTTGCCCTTATTGTTTACGGACAGTTAATCGTGGAAAACTGCAAAATCTACAATATCGAGAATGATTTGATCGATCAGATCTTTGGTTTGCTTGTAACGGATTTCTCTCATTTCGCCATGACACAGATCGCAAAATCCGGCAACAACGGCGAGCAGGAAAAATACCTTTGGCAAATGTTGAAGAAGCCGGCCATAAACGCAGCTCGTGAGATGAGGATATGGACGGACCATGTCGAGGTCCTCAATGGCTCATACACGATGAACCCATGAAATACGTTTAATCAACAGGTCACTGACCCAAGAAAGGCAGAGCCAAAACGCTCTGCCTTTCTTATCCCTTTACATTGTTCCGTAATTCACCACTCAGACAGCCCTGATTCTCCTCTCCCCTTTAAAATGGCCAATGAAAAAGAGAGGGGAGGATCAAAGAGAGATACTCGGCTACGGCCGACAGAGGGTGACATCCTATAATGTTCCCGTCAAGAGAAAGATCTGCTTTTTAAAAGAGTAACAAAATCGGCGATGTAAATTTTACTCGTTCTTTCAAACACACGTCTGCCCTGCATCTGACGGGCAGACGTGCTGATTTGCTTCCCTGGTGCTCACTTTTTGTCGGACTTTAAATCTCATCGTTATCAGTATCCGGCATTTGCCGCCTGATGCGGCAACCGTTCACTGGGGCTCATGGTGAGCATCCCATATTCGGTGAAGCTTCCTCGATTGAATAGGAGTTCGAGCCATCCGCGCGGTGAGCTTCTCCTGTTCACGCTGCCGCAAGATCTTGTCGGGTCCGCCCATTTCCAAGGCTTCCCCCATGCGGATTTTAAGCTCCTCTATCTTCTCACTCCAGTTCAATGTTGAACCTCCTATATCCATGCCTCATGATCCATTCCCTTCGGCAAAGATCCTCTCTTTGATTTGAGCTTTCGACTTTTTTCTTCAAGGATTCATTACATACGCTCCGTTTTGAACCTCAACGTGATCCTTCCACAATCGCATCTCCTGCGCCGGATCGATCACCGGACTCATCAACATTTTCCGGAGATACTTTTCCTGCTCATTCGTATTGACCGCGCCCGTAATCTGCGTCAGCGCATACTGGGAGAAATCCCGCACCAGAAGATTGAAAATCCGATCTACGATGTCGCTGTCCACCTTGTAAATCCCGCAGTTCTCAAGGATCAGCTGCGCGTAAACAATGAGGGTAAACATCTCTCCCAGCGGGAGCATATAATCGATATTGGCGCGCTGCTCGGGACTGGGCGTTGCCCGTTCTATGAATTCCCTGAACAGTTCAATCTGACTCCGGAAGACTCGGATGTTGGGAAGATCCACCCCTTCGTAAGCCAGGCGGTAATCGGGAAAGCGCACCTTGGCGAGCCCTCCCGTGTATTGTTTGAAAATGTAAGCGTCATCGCCCGGATCGTCCCTCTTGGGAATGACCGGATAGTCGATGGGATTAAAGAGATAGTTCTGCAGAAACTTGATGACGAGGCCGATGTTGACGTGGGCCGTTCCTTCGAGGCGCGGCAGCATCCCTATTTCCCGGATGGCTCCTTCGATGTATGTATCCTGTTCGAATCCTTTGGCGGTGACGATATCCAGGATCATATCCATGACTTTCACACCTTCCTGGGCGACTTTTGTCTTCTGGATCGGGTTAAACAGGAGGTATCGCCGGTCCTCGTTTGAGGAGGAACGGAAGTAATCGAGACTCCTCAGCGCATAGAGCTTCATGGCATGCAGCCGCACATAGGAATCGATGAAAAATTTACGGATGTGCGGAAAGACGGTGACCGGCTTGCCATAGAGAATGCGGTTGGAGGCATGATTGATCGCCTCGTAGAATGAATGCGTACAAATCCCGACAGCGCAGAACCCCAACTGAAACTTGCCTATATTGACGGTGGAGAGCGAGGAGTCCCACGCAAGCTGTCCGCTGGAGAGGATATCTTCCGGTGCAATAGGATAATCGACCAGTTCGAACTCGCCGACGTATCCGTTGCGATTGCCGGAGGTCTCGATCTTCTTCACGAGTTTGTAATTGTGATGCCCGCTTTCAACGGCGAAAAACACATACTCGTCCTTATCGGTGTTGCGCCCCTGAACGGAAACAAGGGCTGCACGATTGGAGTTGCCGATATAGTACTTGCTTCCATCGGCCTTGTAAGTCCCGTCCGCCTGCGGATGGAGTCTCATTTCATTGGAGTAGAGGTCCGCGCCGTGATCCTTCTCGGACAGACCGAAAGCAAATATCCCGCCCTCCTTCAGCAGCCTGGCGGCCTTGTGCTTCACGGCCTCGTTGTTCCCCATCCAGATGGGGCCCAGACCCAGGATCGAGACTTGGTAGGCGTATTGAAAGGAGTTGCCGTAAAAACCCAGAATCTCATTGAACTGACAGACCCTGGAGAGGTCGAAACGGGAATCAGGATCTCCGTAACCCGAGGGAGTCAACAGGGTTGCGAACACCTCGTTCTCTTTTAAAAAGCGGATATAATCGTCATACCAGCGGATATCCTGGTCGTCTTCCTTGATGCTGCTGAGACCTTTTCTCTCAAAAAAGGCGATCGTCTTTTCCATAATGTCCTGAGTTTTCTGATCGGGCCACTTCTGATGGTAGGTTTTAGGATTGATTAACAGCGACATGTGAGCCTCCTTAAAATAATATTTTGCATGTGTGTTTTAGGTCATTTTCTTCCCGATTCGGCAAGGATCATCTGCTTCATCTTGTATTTTTCAATCTTGTTGGTAGGGGTCCTCGGCAGGGCATCGATAATCACTTCCAAACCAAGACCTTGAGCTTTTACCGCAGTCGCCTGTATGGCCCTCCGGTTGTTTCCTGCAATAATATTTCGAACATTCTTAAAAATTGCATCCCCTTCTTTTGGGGGTATCAGGTATCTTGCCCTTAACGCCTGAAAGGATCAAGGATATGAGGCCATGGCACAGGTTCCCATGAAGCGTTTCGGCAAGCCCGAAGAGATTGCCAGGGCGGGAAATGGTCATCACCGGCGGTCAGACGATTCGTTTCTGAATGAAATTGGGGACAAAGGATTGATGCGACCTTCCGGGTCGCATCAATCCTTATCGGTTGTTTCCCGACGTGCAGATCAGCGGTCGGGGGTTTGACTTAAAACCAGTGCATTCGACTGCTCGTCAACGTCATTCATTCAAAATAGGGCCTTTGTCAGGCGTTCTTGTTCTCAAAAATCTCAATCATCACGCGATCGGGCCCTTCTACCATGATGTATTTCAGCTCTCCCAAGTCCCTGACCGGGCCACGGAACTTGAAACCTTTTTCCTCCATGTAGGCGACCACGGCTGAAATGTCGTCCGCATGGATCCCGAGGTGATGCACGGCACTGGGGCCTTCACCTCGGGGAGGCTGATCATAAAAGCAGATCAGGCCGGTGCCGATTTGAATCACGACATTGCGCCCGCCGGCCACGATCTGGTCGAAAACGACCTTGGCACCGAACATCTCCCGGTAGAACCCAAGGCTCGCATTAAGGTCGGACGCAAAAAGATGAACATGATGTAGATTACAGTTCACGGTGAACTCCTCTCTGCTCTTACTCTCCCCACTCATCCTTTCCCGCACAGCGGTCAAGTTTCTGATCCATTTTGGGGAGAACCTTCGCCGCGGGGATCACGTAACCGGGCCCGCTAAACGAGCAGCCTTGGAACCAATAATACGGCGGGATATTGAAAGATACTTTCTGCTGCTCCGGCGGCACAAACTCGGTCACGAGTAAATCCTGGATGCTCTTGTGATCGCAAGCCCGCATCTTGATGATCTTACCGTTCGCCATCCGATACGTGTCACCTTCCCAGACTTTTGCAATCTTATCCGGATCGGTGCTTTTGGCCCGCTCGATGACGCTGAGCAGCCAATACGTATACATCGTATAGGCTCCCATGTTTGAAGTGCCTTGCTCAAAAAGCCTGCTGTTGAAGGGCGCCGTTTTCCATTTTTTCCAACTGTCATGCCAGGCACGATGCAGTTTGACCCGCGCGGGGTCCTTGAAAGAAGGGGCTGTTTCCTGCTGGTCGAGGTTAACCAGCCCCTTGGTCCCTTCGACGCCGACCTCATGGAGTTCATTGGGTTCATTCATGAATACATTGGCGAACGGGAGTGTGATGCCCAATTGCCTCGCTTGCTTCAGAAGATTGCCGGTATCAGGAGGCCAGTCGCCCGTGTAGATCACCTCGGCTCCCGAGGCCTTGATCTTGGTCAGATAAGGCGCATAATCGGTCAGGAAGAGCTTGTGGTAGTCTTCGCCCACAATCTGTCCTTCCGGGAAGTATTCCTTCAGACCTTTTTTGAAACCATCCGCAATCTCATGGCCGAAAGAGTAATCCTGGCAGAGTATATAAAATTTCTTCTCCTTCTTCCGGATCTGTCCGTAATAATACGCCAGGCCACGCCCGACCTGTTCCGTGGAAATGGAGGGCATGAAGGAATACCGTCCAAAGTTGGTGGCGTCCATCAGGTCATCGGCGAGGGTGCCATCATTGACGGCGATGATCTTGTACTTGTTCGCCACCTCGTTGATGATCTTCATCAAATGACTGCCGGAGGTGCCCATCAGGATGTGAACCTTCTCCTGCAGGACCATTCTTTCACAGATTTTCTTGCATTGATCCGGCTTGGACATATGGTCGGCCTTAATGACCGTAATCAGTTTTTTCTTGCCGTCGACCCAGATTCCCCCGCGCTTGTTGATATCATGAACGGCGAACATCACCGGCAGGATATGGATCTGGCCGTTGATCGCCCCCGGTCCGGAGAAGGCGTTGACATACGCGATCTTAATGACGTCGCCCTCCGGTCCCTTCCAGGTGGCGGGATCGAAATCCGTCATATCCGAAATTTTATTCGCATCAAAAGATGCATTGGCCTTTCCCAACTTGCCCGGCGCCGCTTCCGCCTTGGCAGACTTCCGTTCCGCCTTCGCGGCCGACGCCGCCGAAGGACCATATAGCGTCAGACACAAAAATGAAAATACACTAATCAAAATAACAATCCCTTTAAAACCTCTCATAGATCTATTCTCCTTTTCTTTATGATGTTCACTTTTCGTATTTCAGGAATTAAACGCTCCGGAGCGGACCCGGAGAATCCTTCGATTCCCCGCGCCTGCTTGCCCCTCAGCCCCTAAAGAACCGACGACGGAATGCGCATGACGAACAGACGCTGGTCCGATCGGCGGTGCGTTTCGCAACTCCGGGTCCGCCATTCACACGACTGCCCCGGTCCTTTCTTTCATTTCAAAGTGGCCAAAATGAATAATGTTGCGGGCGTTTCGCCGGGCAAGGCGTGAAAACGCCCGCAACGCTAAAAGCTATTTGCCCCAGTCGTTTTTCCCCTTGCAGCGGTCCAGCTTCTGGTCCATCCAGGGCAGGACTTTCGCCGCGGGTATTTTATAGGCCGGCCCCCTGTTGGAGCTGTCCTTGGTCCAGTAGTACGGCGGCATATTCATGCTTTGCTTCTGCTCCTCGGGTGGAACGAATTCATAGACATGAAGGTCCTGAATGGCCTTGTGATCGCACGCGCGCATCGTCAGGATCTTGCCGTTCATGAACTTGAACGTGTCCCCCTCCCAGAGCGGAATGATCTTTTCGGCGTTGGTCGTTCCGGCCCGCTCGACAATGGATAAGAGCCATAACACCTGCTCGGTCCAGGAGGCGATGCTGTTCCAGGGGTACTGATACAGCGTCGTATTGTAGGGGGCTTTCCACTTCGTTTCCCAGAGCTTGTGCCACATCTGGTAATATTTCTTTTGTGCTTCCGTCTTGAAGGTCGGGTTTTCTGAGCCGTACTGAGTGATGTTGATCAGTCCTTTCGTCCCTTCGATACCGATTTCGCCGAGGGCATTGGGCTCATCCACATAGATATTGGCAAAGGGGAGCTTGACGCCCATCTGGCGCGCCTGTTTCAGGAGGTTTGACGAATCCGGGGCCCAGTCGCCCGTAAAGACGACTTCCGCCCCCGAGGCCTTGATCTTGGTCAGGTAGGGCGCGTAATCGGTCAGGAAGATCTTGTGATAGTCCTCGCCCACAAGCTGCGCCTCGGGAAAGTATTCCTTCAGTCCTTTCTTGAACCCCTCGGCCAGGTCCCGGCCAAAGGCATAATCCTGGTTCAGAATATAGAATTTCTTCTCTTTCTTGCGGATCTGGCCGTAAAAGTACGCCATAGCGCGTCCCGTCTGCTCCGTCGAGAAAGACGTCTGGAAGGCATTGCGGTTGAAGTTCGTGGCGTCCTGCATATCGTCGGAGCTGGCAAAGGGGCTCACGGCGATGATCTTGTGTTCGCCGGCGGTTGCATTAAGGATCTTCTGGTAGCGGCTGCCGTCGGACCCGATCAGGAAATCGACCTTCTCCTGCAGGACCATCCGGTCGGCCACCTTCTTGCAAGCGGCTGGATTCCCCATATGGTCCGCCTTGATGACCTCAACCAGCTTCTTCTTGCCGTCCACAAGGATTCCGCCTTTCTTGTTGATGGCGTGCGCCGCCCACTGCGTCGAGATGAAGTAGAGCTGCCCGGTGATGGCGGCCGGTCCGGAGAAAGATGCGACAATTGCGATTTTGATCGTATCCCCGGTGGGGATGACCGGGTTGCTCGGATCGAAATCGGACATGTCGGGGAAGTTCTCGAAGCGCATTCCGGTCGCTGCCGTGACCGCATCTTTTTCCGCGGCTTTCTTGTCCGATTTTTGGGGCGCAGCAAGGACGCTGTCCAGGCTGAGCGCAAGAATGAAGATAAGCAGAACCATTGCCAACCATGTTTTTTTACCTGTGCCGAAGCGCTGCATAATCAATCTCCTTTTTTGAACGACTTTTGAATGACCAAGGGCATGACACCCATTATTTACGGGAGGAGAAAAACCATCCCTCAGCGGATCGAAACAACTTTCGGTGCGCCCGGGCTTTCCCCTACCCCTTCAACCATTCTTGCCGGTTGCTCTTCCCCGGAAATGTGACAACTTCTGCGGGCCTTTCCCACCTCCGTCGTGGATGCTTCGGGTCCTGACGGCTTCCTGGGGATAATGAGCAAACCGTGTCTGATTTTTTTTGACTCTCCTAAAATTTTGTCGGCCAGTTGGCGAGCAAGTGCTGACCGATGCCCCCCCTGCGCCGGTCGCGGGCGATATCAAGTCCCCGGATGATATAGCCTCGCGTCTCCCGCGGATCGATCACGTCGTGGATGTAATGCATCCCGGCCGCTGAATAGGGCGCACTGTCCAGGATCATCTGTTTTACAAAATCATCCTTCTGGGCCGCCAGTTCCGGGGAATTTTCCATCTTTCCGGCAAAGACGACGTTCGCCGCAATCTCGGGCGCAACAAAGCTCATTTCCGCAGTCGGCCAGGCTACGATGAAATCCGTCTGCATGCCCGAACCGGCCATGTTCCAGAAGGCCTTTCCGTAAGCTTTCCTGATGATCACCGTGATTTTGGGAACGGTGACTTGTGCCAGAGCGTTTATGAAGTTCATGACCCGGGCTCCCACCCGGTCCCGTTCCGCCTCTTTGCCGACCAGGAATCCCGGAACGTCCTCGAAAAAAAGCAGGGGGATATTGTAAGTGTCGCAGAGCACCAGGAAGCTGATCACCTTGTCGATAGCGTCCGTATCCAGCGCCCCTGACATGTGAAGCGGCTGGTTGGCCACGATCCCCACAACCTCGCCTCCCATCCGGGCCAGCGACGTGATCACACTCTTCGCGAAGAGAGGTTTGAGCGGGAAGAGTATTCCTCCGTCTACAACGGTCCTGAGGATCTTGTTCATGTCGTAAACCCGCTTCCGATTCTCAGGCAGCAAATCGAGGATCCTGTCCATGCCGCTTCCGGAGCCCTCCGGCACGGATTTGGCGGGAGGCAGCTCTTCACAGTGTGAAGGCATGTAAGAGAGATATTCCCGGATGATCGCCAGGCAATCTTCGTCGTTTTCCGCCACCCGATCGATGTTCCCCGTGATTTCGGCATGCAGTTTCCACCCGCCCAGTTCCTCATCCGTGACTCTCTGGCCAATGGCAAGTTCCAGGACCCGGGGCCCGGAAACCCCCATGGCGCTGCCCTTTACCTGGACGACAAAATCGGCCAGGCAGGCCATCCATGTCGGGGCGCCGTAGCATTCCCCCATGATGGCGGCCGCCATGGGCGCTTTGCGCACCCGGCTTAATCCCACCGCATAGGTGTCGAATCCGCCGCCCCCGAACGAGGCCAGGCCCTTGGCCCCCATAATGTCGGGCATTCGGGCGCCGCCGGCTTCCCCCAGATAGATCAGCGGAAATCCTTTGCTGACGGATGTTCTCTTTACGTCCCCTTCCTTGCGACCGGCCACGCGGCTGGACGTCGCCGCCAGGACCGTGAAATCGTTTGCGGCAACCCCGACCGTCCGGCCGTCGATCTTCCCGTATCCGCCGATCTTGCTGTCAGCCGGGGTCTTGTCTTCCATGCCGGGCATATCGGAATGATTGAGCATCCCTACCTCGAAAAAAGTGCCCGGATCGAGGAGACGGTCAATCCGCTCCCGGGCCGTCAGCTTGCCCTGGTCATGCTGAATTTTTATCTTCTGCGGCCCTCCCATCTGGAGAGCCCTCTCTTTCCTCTGCTGCAATTCCGTAAGTTCTCTTTCAAATGCCATGCGAAGTGTGCCTCCTCAAAATTCATAAACAGATTTTACGAGCTCCTGTTTCGGCAGGCTGTTCAAAAAGGCTTAGAGGCAAGGCGCGCGAGAATCGAGCAGCGGAGCGTACCTTGTTCGTACGTGAGCAGCGAGAGCCGAAGCGCAACGCAGCATATGGGCCTTTTTCAACAGACTGCCTAATCTTTCAGCAGCCGTCGCAGCACCTTTCCCGCACCGGTCGCGGGCAGAGCGTCCCGAAATTCCACCGCCCGGGGATACTTATAGGCCGCCATCTTTTCCTTCGACCAGGCGATGATCTCGGCTTCCGTAACTTTCCCTTTGTACTCCGGCCTGAGCACGATGAAGGCCTTTATGCTCTCGCCCCGCGCCGGATCGGGAATGCCGATCACCGCCGCCTGTGACACGGCGGGGTGCCTGACCAGCATGACTTCCACGTCTTCGGGGAAAACGGCGTAACCCGTGCACTTGATCATCTCCTTCAATCTGCCCTGAAACCACAGGTACCCGTCTTCGTCGACATAGCCGATGTCGCCCGTGTATACCCAGCCGTCCCGCAGGGTCTCCGCCGTCCTCTGGGGGTTCTTCCAATAACCTTTGAAGACCCCGCGGTTGCGGACAACGATCTCTCCCTTTTCATTGGGTCCCAGTTCCTTCCCGGTTTCGGGATCCATGATGCGCAGATCCATCTCGATAGTCGGAATCCCGTTGGAACCCCATTTCACGCGGTCCGGCATGCATGTGTCTGCGGTGTGGGTCTCCGTCAGCCCGTAACCGCTCTCCGTCACCGGGCTTCCCGTGAAGGCTTCCCATCGTTTCGCGATCTCTTCAGTCAGGGGAATCCCGAAGCTCGTGCAAGTCGTGCTGCGCAGGCAGCTCCAGTCGACCTTCTTCGCTTCCGGAAGCGCCATGATGGCCAGCAGCATGGGGGTCACGGAATACCAGCTCGTACAGCGGTATCGGGCAAAGGCTTCCACGATCGCCACCGGGTCGAAGCGGGTCATCAGGACGCTCGTGCAACCGGAGTAGACCGTCGTGCAGATCCCCGCGACATTTCCGGCGATATGAAAGACCGGCATCACGGATATGATGATCTCGTCCGTTTGAAAATTCTTGAACTGGACCGTGGAAGCGACCGTAGACAGGGCGTTGCCGTAGGTCAGCATGGCCCCCTTGGGTTGTCCGGTTGTCCCGGAGGTATAAATCATCATGGCTACGTCATTCCAGACGTCGACCGCCACCTTCGGCGCCTCGGCGGGATGGCGCTTCAGGATATCTACAAAGTCCTCGGTGTCCGGCCAGAGCCTCTTTTCCTGTTTCAGTTCGTCGGGAAGGGGGAGCGTTGGTACGGCCGGCACAAAATCCCGGTAATTGGTGACCACCACGGCCTGAAGGGAGGTTTTGCCGCGTACCTTCTCGACAATCGGGTACAGATCGTCCGTCGTGACCATCACTTTGGCCTCGGCGTCGTTGAGCTCATACTCCAGCTCCCACTCCTTGAACATGGCGCTGCACGGCGTCACGATCGCACCCAGGGTCTGGATGGCGAAATGGGCGATGATATACTGCGGGCAGTTCTGCATGAAGATGGCGACCCGGTCCCCTTTTACGATACCGATTCCCGCCAGATAGTTCGCAAAACGCTTGATCGATTCATCCAATTCCCCCCAGGTGATCTCCCGGCCGTAAAAAATGTATGCCGCTTTACGCGGAAACTGCGCAGCGTTGGCCTGCACGTACTCGTGCAGCGGCATCTCGCCCAGACGATATTGGAGCGTCGTGGATACGCCTTTCGGCCAGTTCTTCATCCAAATTCTTTCCATACTTAAATTTCCTTTCAGCGACGAAATATTTCGAATTGAAGGTGCTGGGGCCTCGCCAAGCCAGGGTGAAAGCGCCTCCGGCACTAAAAAGCTATTTTCGCCAATCGTTCTTTCCCTTGCAGCGGTCAAATCTTCTGGTCCATCCAGGGGAGAACTTTCGCTGCGGGAATTTTATAGACCGGCCCCCTGTTGGAGCTGTCCTTGATCCAGTAGTACGGCGGCATATTCATGCTTTGCTTCTGCTCCTCGGGTGGAACGAATTCATAGACATGAAGGCCCTGCATGGCCTTGTGGTCGCACGCACTCATGGTCATGGTCTTCCTCAGAACATCTCTTTCAGCTCCTGTTTCAGAATCTTGCCCGTGGGATTGCGGGGAAGGGCGGGCATGAATTCTATGAACTCGGGAAGTTTGTATTTGGCGATTTTGTCCGCGAGGTACTCTATGACCTCGTCCGCAGTAAGAGAGCACCCGGGATGCAGGACGATGCAGGCTCGGACCCGCTCGCCCAGGGCCGGATCAGGCGCACCCACGACGGCCACTTCCGCGATTTTGGGATGCTTTTCCAAGGGGATTTCGATTTCCCGGGGGTAGATATTCTCCCCGCCCCGGTTGATCATTTCCTTCTTACGGCCGGAGATGTAGACGTAACCCTGCTCGTCCATATGTCCCATATCGCCCGTGTGAAGCCAGCCGTCCCGGATGACCTCGGCTGTTGCCTCGGGCTTATTCAGGTAACCGAGCATCACCGCCTCTCCCTTGACGCAGATCTCGCCACGCTCGCCATACGGCAGGATGTTGTTTTCGTCGTCCATGATCTCCACTTCCTGACCATACGTGGCGATCCCGATGGAAGCGAGGTTTTCAGGCGCGCCGAAGCCGTTGGTGGAAACGCCGCCGGCCTCGGTCAGGCCATAGCCGTCAATGACCTGGACTCCATATTTTTCCTTGAAACCCCGGACCAGCTCCAGAGGCATGGGGGCCGCTCCGGCAAAGGCGTACCTGAGCTTCAGGCGACTGTAATCAATGGCCTGCGGGTCCGCAGCCTTGTAGATGTAAGCATACATTGCCGGTACAGCCACGACGACCGTCACGCCGTACCGCTCCAGGGAGGGCCAGAAGTCCTTCGGGGAGAAGGATTTACGGATGCAGATGGTCAGCCCCAGGTAGCTGAAAGGGTAGGTCACGATGCATAGGGGGTTGGTGTGAAACATGGGGAGGATGATCATGAAGACATCCCCCGGCTGGTTAACCCCGCCAAGGGCGGCAGACTTACAGACGGCGAATTCGTTTCTGTTGGAAAGAAGGATACCTTTGGGCACGCCGGTCGTGCCCGATGAATAGAGAAGCAAAAAGGGATCGTCCAGTGCCTGGGGCACGAGGCACTCATCAGCGGGAAACTGGTCCAGTACCTCTCTCAGGGTCAGTTCGGCAATCTTTTCACCGTGCTCGATCCCTGTCTTGACCTCAACCACAACCGGTTTATGCGCCGAAAGCCGCCAGCCTCTGGCAAACTCGGCCATGTATTCGCTGCCGACAAACGCCACCTTGGGTTTCGAGTCCTCAAGGACGTAAGCTATTTCCGGGCCTTTGAGCATATAGTTTATGGTCCCGGCCACCGCGCCCAGCTTCTGGGCCCCGAACATGGTGTAGTAGATTTCGGGCGAATTGAGGACCATGACTGAAACCATGTCGCCTTTACCAACACCTCTTTGCTTCAGGAAATTCGCGACCCGGTTGGCCCGCTCATTGGTCTGTCCATAGGTGATGACCTCGTCGTAATACAGGACGTGGATGGCATCAGGGATTTCCTGTGCCCGGACGGTCAGCATCTGAGCAACACTGTCAAATTCGATTTGCTTGCCTTTCAGGAGTTTCACATCCTCGAGAGAGACCGCAGGACGGGATAGGCGTTTGGATTTATCGATCATAAGCATTTCCTCGTTTGATTTTGATTTGGAATTGTGTTGGCTCTAAAAAGCAGAAGGGAAGGAGAAATCGAAGCGAATTCCGGTCGCTGCCTTGACTGTATCTTTTTGGGCGCAGCAGGAGTCGGGTCCAAGCTGAGTGCAAAACTGAAAAAACAATAAACATTATCAATTTCCTTTTTTTGAGTATTGTATCTGAACGAATGAAGGAATAATAACACCCGCAAATTGTCGTCGAAGTCTCTCAAACCCGGCTGTCGGCCGGTTTGGAAACGGGCGCGCGGGATCGTTATCTGTTTTGAAACCTCCTCGTCATCCTATTCTGATCATCAGGATTTTGCACCTTTCATGCCACCTCAGAATAGAATAAATCGTCTGAATTTATAAAGGGATAGCGATGGAAAAAGAAATGAAGAGAAGATCGAAAGAACGATATATCGTTCTTTTACGAAAAATCGTTTATTTTTCGGGTCTGGATACCAAGCTTTTTCATTCGCGAGCATAGCGTATTCGGATGAATGTTGAGAATGACGGCGGCGCCCCCCGGGCCCTTTATCTTCCCTCCCGTCTGCTTCAGGATCGCGAGAATGTGGTTGCGTTCATTTTCTTTCAGGCTGGCAGATGGTGCTGTTGGGTTTTGATCTAAAACGATCTGACCCAGTTCAGGTACGCGGTAATCCGGTCCATGGCCCAGGATGACGCCGCGCTCAATCACGTTTTCCAATTCCCTCACATTACCGGGCCAGCCATAGGCGACCAATTTCTCCATTTCCCGCACTGCGATGTTTTCCATGGCTTTCTTTAATTTTACGGCGTAGGTCTTCAGAAAATAATACGCCAGAAGCGGAATATCTTCTTTGCGCTCACGCAAGGGCGGCACCCTTATCGGAAAGACATTCAGCCTGTAATAGAGGTCCTCCCGAAAACGTCCAGCCTGAACTTCCTTCCAGAGGTCACGGTTGGTTGCGGCCAGGAGCCTGAAGTCAGAACGAAGCACCTCTTGCCCCCCTACCCGCTCGAATTCCCTGCTCTGCAGAACCCGCAGAAGTCTCACCTGAACTTCCATTGAAATTTCGCTTATCTCGTCCAGAAAGAGCGTCCCTCCATTTGCCAGCTCGAACCTGCCGATTCGTCTGGAAACAGCGCCGGTAAAGGCGCCTTTTTCATGCCCGAAAAGCTCGCTGCAGATCAGGCTTTCGGGCAAGGCGCCGCAATTGACTCGAATAAAGGGGTGGTTTCGCCGCGGGCTGCCGTTGTGAATGGACCAAGCCACCAGTTCCTTCCCGACGCCGGTTTCCCCCGAGATCATGACCGTGGCGTCGGTGCCGGCCACCCGATCGATTTGGCCGAAGACCTTGGCAATCCCGGGGCTTTTTCCGATAAAGTTTTCGAAATGGCTGCTCGCCAGATACTGCTCCTTATAGTATTGTTTTTCACTTTGCTGTTTTTCATAGAGGTCCTGCAGCGCTCCCCAGGCATCGGCATTGTCCATGGCGATTGCGGCCTGTCCGGCAAAGAACTTGAGGACTTCCAGATCCGACTCCCTGAAAGCGCTGCGAAAAAGTCTGTTATCATGGTAAAGGATTCCGACTACTTTTCCGCGTATGGTCATCGGCACGGATATACAAGAGCGGATCCCGTGGCTTTCCGGCGGCGAATCTTCCCGGACATCCAGGTCCACGATTCGTCCAGTGCCCGTTTTACATGTTTCTTCAATCAACTGGAGACTCGGGTTAAAGCCGGGTGTCTCGATGTCCTCTGCGGTGAGATTCTTTGCGGCGCGGAGGTACAGACTGTTCGATCCTTCTCCTCTCACAAGAAAGATTGCCCCTCGCTCGGCACCGGTAACCCGGTTGACCGTAGAAATGATGCGCCGCAGAAGATCCCGATTATCGCGGATCGCAACCAGTTCCTGTCCCAGACTGAGAATCTCCTGAAGAAGATTGTCGCCGCTTCTGAAATTCTTGACCAGTGAGGCCATATCGTCGGGCACCAGGTCTTCGTTATGCAAATGAAGAAACTTCACTGCCGGTTTTGCACACGATTCCCCCCGTCCTTTTTCTCCGAGCCTGAAATACTCCCGCGCCAGTTCCATCTTCGATTTGGCCAATTCAATCTGGTGACCCGATTCCTCGAGGAGACGAATGGACTTCTTGAGTTCCCCGACAATATCTCGACCGGTCTTCACGGTGCATCTACGCAGGAGTGCCCTGTAACGGTGCGCTATTCCCTTGGTAAAAACGTTGTCCCCTTGAATAGCGTACTGAATCTCTTGTTCCAGCGAGAGTCCATCGATTTTGGGAAATCTTCCCTGATGTATGTCCCAGGAAAGATCCATAAAGAAACAGCTATGCCGCATCGGAATCCGGGCCCGTTGGCTAAGATCCATGAACTCACGAAGGAGTGAAATGGCTCTCGTCTCATCATTATGCAGTTGGAAGACGCGGCTGAGACTCGCCAGACCGACCAGATAGGCATACAAGTTTCGGCAGTTGCGTGTTTCCTCCAGTGCCTTCTCCAGGCACTGTTTGGCTTCATCAAGCCTGCGTAATTCCAAAAAAAGGTGGCCGAGAGTCACTCCGGCATGACCGGAAATATAGAGATTGCCGTTCTTGCGGGCATGCGCCCGGATGGCATCCAGCATGCCCAGCCCGTGCGTCACCAACCCGGTGTAAACGTAACATGTTCCGGCTGTAATTGCGGACAGAAGGGGAAAACTTTCTTTGGGAAAGTTCTCCACGTCCGGAACGAGCATCTCGTAACTCTTTATGACCTCCTGATAACGTCCCAGCCAATAATTGAAAAACTGGCTGAAGACCATCGCGGCCTTTTGAGTCCGCGAATCCCCGCTTTCGTCTGCCAGTGTCCTCCCTCTGGTGAGGTGCTTCATCGCTGTCTGATAACGGGACCGCAGCCACTCGTTACGCGCCATGTTCATCTCCAAAAGGGCCAGAGAGCTCTTATGGCCCCGGGCCGAGGCGCGCTCCATAGCCTCCCGCGTGAAGGCCATGACATTTTCGGAGACGGGGTCGTCCGTAAAATTCTTCAGATACCCCAGCACGGCATCGACAAAGAGGCGGTCAGCCTGTTCGCTGTGAAGGCTCCTGAGATCTTCAATGGTTTTTTCGTAGCACTGGTTGGCTTCTTCATACAGGAAGGCCTTGCGCTTCAGGTTTCCGGCCTGAATCAAGAGACTGCACCCTTCCAAATCGTTGTTCAAATTAAGGAGGTGAGGTATGACACTTTCTATGACCCCGGGGTCAGCGGCAGCTTCGGTGCATATAATTTTAACGATCTGTCTTTGGAGTAAACGCATGTCATCGGCTGAAAAGGCGCCGCGAAGCCGGTCTCGCTCCGATTCATTCGAGAAATGATAACGCCCGTCTTTAACAGCCAGCCATTTTTCCTGGATACCGAATTCCAATGCGCCAATAACACGCGAGGCCTTCGCTCCCGAAATCTCCTGAAGCCAGTCGACATTGAAAGGACCGTCAAAAACGGATGCGATAGCGAGAATCGACCGATGCGGATCGACAACATTCGCGGATGCTCCGATCATATCTGCGTGCATTCCATCGCCCTCACAGCTTTTGTCCTCACGGCCGGTTCGGTCACAGCGCGTCGCACCAGCCCTGCCCGGCCATCAGTGGCGAAGCCTCCCGGGCAAATTCATTCTTTACAATACTGCTCATGCCGACCGTATTAGCACTTCGTCCACAAGTTTTCCGGCATCCCCGGCCAGCCGACTTTGCGCCTCCGTTCCACCACGGATAATGTTCCATGTCGTATTTCCTCAAATTGCCGTTATTCTATTGTCAGCCGGCGGCCGGATGATGGAATGCGAGACATCGGACATGATCAGGGCCGTCGCAGCCGCATTCTCCGTGATTCATTAAGGCTCAACCAGGATCTTGATGGCTGTCTCGCTCTTTCCGGCCAGAACCTCGAAGCCGCTGGCGACGATCTTGCCCAGAGGGATAATGTCCGAGATGGCGGATTCGAGTCTGATCCCTCCCGCATCCAGCCAGTTCATCGCCGGGGCGGGATTAATGAAATTGGTTCCGATCATCGTGGTCTCCCGGATCACAAAGCCGAGCATGCGTACAAAGCTCCTTCGGTGAAAATCCCCTGGACAATCACCGTGCCGGACGCGCAAAGCACTCCGGATCCGGTGGCATGAATCCCCGTCATCAACGAGGACCGTGATCGCATCATCAGCTGCCCGGCTCTCACTCAGCTACTGCAGGAACCCGTCACGCATGGAAAGAGAATTCTTTTCCGCTGAGACGGTTCCAAGACTAGAACATGTCGTCAGGATTCACCCAGCCCGGAATCCGGCGATAATACTCGGGCGGATGAATTTTCTGCAAACCGCTCAGGGTAATTCGGGCCAGTGAAATCCCTTTCCGGCTGCGATAGAGCCCGACAGCTCCGCTTTTTTCCAGGGCTTCGAGATATTTCACCAACTGAGCCTCGTCGATGTCAATCCATTCCCGGATATCCTCCAAAGTCATGTGCAATCCGGGATTGACGCGATAGTTTTCCGCGAGGACGGCGAGCACATCCGCCCCGCTTCCGGCGGGCGCCGGCGCGGGAGTTTTTCCGATGGGCAGCGGAACGCCGAGTTCGGGATCAACGATCCTTCGCGGTACTTTCAGATCCGTTTTCATGATCTTCGTTCCCTGCCGATAGATCAGCAGTTTGAGCACCTCGGATGTCCCGGCGGCAATCTGCGACAATTTCGCATCCTGCATGATCCGCTGTACGGGATAGATCTTCAACGCGCCGTTCCCCCCCATACACTGGATGGCTTCGAGCGCCGTTTCCATGGCCCAGTCCGCGGCAAAAAGTTTGGGGACCGCCGCTTCAATCGGAACCTCGCGCCCTAGATCGGCGCAATGGGCGGCGTAATACAGCGCGAGCCTCGTCAAATACAGTCTGGAGATCATGTCCGAGAGTTTGAACTGGTTCGTGGAAATCTCCCCCGTCGGCCGGCCGAACTGAATGCGCCGTTCCAGATGCTGCTGCGTGTAGCGGATGCATTCCCTCATCATCCCCACAATCGGCGCGGCATTCAGAATTCTTTCCACGTTGAGGCCGCCCATCATGATCCGCCAGCCTTCCCCTTCCTCGCCGATGCGGTTGAAGGCCGGAACCCGCGCATCGTCAAAGGTCAGATTCCCGTTGTAGTTGCCCTGCATGCCGATCATTTCATTGATTCTTTCGATGTGGAATCCGGGGGTCCCTTTCTCCACGACAAAAGCGGTGAGGTGCCGGTAGGCCGCCCTGTCCGCAGGCTTTTCGCTGGTCCGGAAATAGCACAAATAGAGATCGGCGGCGGCCGTCGTCTGAAAACGCTTCTTGCCGTTCACGATATAAGAATCTCCGTCGCGGATCGCCGTCGATTCGATGGAGGCGATATCGGAACCGGCATAAGGCTCGGTCATCGTGATGCACCCGAGCAATTCTCCTCTCGCCATCGGGGGCAGCCATTTCTCCTTCTGCCTGTCGTTCCCTGCATGGACAATCTGAGTTGCACTGCCGAACATGGTCGTTCCCAGAGGGCCGACAACCCCTGCACGCGCCGCTTCTTCATTCAGAATGGCGGCGCCGGTCACGCCCCATTCCTCGAGATGCCCGCCATATTGCTTCGGCACCAGCGCACCGAACCACCCTTGCTGCGCCATCTTCTTCATCGCCTGCCGGCTGAGTTTGTTTTCCACCGTTGCGCGTTCTCCGATCGGCAGAAGAACGTCGTCGACAAATCTTTTCGCTTCCTCCGCCAACCGGCTTTGCGCCTCCGTCCACCATGGATAATGTTCCATGAAGTATCTCCTTAAATCGTCGTTATTTTATTTGAGGCCGGATTCTCCATCATTCATCACGGCTCAACCAGGATCTTGATGGCTGTCTCGCTTTTTCCGGCCAGAACCTCGAAGCCGCCGGCAACGATCTTATTGAGAGGGATAATGTCCGTAATGGTGGACTCGGGTTTGATCTCTCCCGCATCCAGCCAGTTCATCGCCAGGATGGGATTCATGAAGTTAGTTCCGATCATCGTGGTCTCCCGGGTCACAAAGCCCAGCATGTGAACCAGAGCTTTTTCGGTGAAGATCCCCTGGACGATAACCGTCCCCTGACGGCGAACCGATGCCAGGCAATCCTTGAGTGTTGTCTCGATGCCGACGGCTTCGATGGCCACGTCTACCCCCTGTCCCTGCGTCAGCTCCTTTATCTTCGCCGGACTTTTGATCTCCCGGGGACTCCAGGCCAGAGTCGCCCCGAGTTCCAGGGCCTTCTTTCGCCTGTTTTCAAGCATATCGGTCATGAAAACCGTCCGCACGCCCATGGCCTTGAGGCCCAAAAGCAGCATCAACCCCACCGTGCCGGCGCCGGCAATGAAAACTGTATCTTCGGCCTTGACGCGGCCGCGTTCAAGGGCGTACGCAGCCCCGGCCAAGGGTTCAAGCACCGCGGCCCGCTGCCACGCCATGTCATCGGGAATTCTGATCAGCCGATCCAGGGTGCAAACCGATGCTTCGGCGTAAGAGCCGTTGATGATGGCGCAGACCCGGTCCCCGATTTGATAGCCCTTGACGCCTTCACCGATTGCGACGATGGTGCCGCAGGCCTCATGGCCGAAGGGGCTTTCCGGGAAGGGACCGTGCAGATATTCGTGCAGGTCGGACCCGCAAATTCCGCAGTACTTAATTTTTACTTTAACTTCGCCGGGACCCGGCAAAGGATCCGGAACGTCTTCCACCCGGACGTCCCGAATCCCATGATAAATCGCTTTTTTCATGAAGATCTCCTGATGTGATATTTTTTCCAGTTGCCCAAGGATGACCCGATTTGTCCGGACGCACTCTTCTTCTGCAATGAACTCCTGAGTCTGAGTCTTTTGCAGAAGAAGATCGCCCGGCCGGACAAGGCTAAGCGCAATGTCCGCCGGGCTTCATCCATTGCTACTTTGCTGTTTTTGCGAAGCTCTCGTATGATTCATCGATCGGAGGCATATTGACCGATCCCTTACGCGTGGGAAGTTTGCCGTAAATCGGATCGTCCTGCCAGCCGTCAACATACGCAGCCCTGAGCGCCGCGGACCGCATTTTTTTCCAGTTCGCGCTGGTGTAAAGGAACATCTCCTGGGCCGCCATGGAACCTTCGCCGTGAATCGTGTCGGTCGGAATATGGTTGCCGGTGACGTCCTTGATCAGCCGCAGGATGCGCAGCCGCTGTTCGGTCGGAATGCCGTCCTTTGCCCCCAGGTACTTCTCGATGTAGGGCTGGATTTCCGGGTTCTTCCAATCCCGATAGGCCGGCACCGTGGTCGCCAAACCGCCGCCGATGTCCTGCATATGCTGGACGATCGTGTGGATGTTGCTGGCGTAGGTCCACTTGGAGGCGTTGATGGCCATGCGGTTGGGCATCATCGTGTCCATCCCGAACTCCGTGATCGGCTCCAGGCAGGCCTGTTTCCCGAGCATCTGCACCGTTTCCGTAATATAGGCCATCCAGGCCAGCTTCTTCCGGACATGCGGGGCATTCTGTACGCCGTTGTATTCCGCGATCAGATGGGCGGCCCCGGTCATGATCTCCAGGGTACCGGTCATCTTGCAGGTACCGAAGAGACGGTGATAACTGGCAAAGGCGTAAGCCAGAATCTGGGAATACTGCCATTCTCCGCACATGAAGACGCGCTCCCAGGGCACAAAGACGTTGTCGAAGACGATCAGGGATTCCGACGGCTGGAAGTGGTCGGAGAGGGGATAATCCCATTCGCATTCCCCATCGTAAAGACGGAAGTTCGGCTCAACCCCCAGAAGCTTCACACCGGGCGTGCTGACGGGCACGGCAAAGGCCAGGGCGTAATCTTTGTCATCTTCACCGTGGGTCCGGCAGGGGAGGCACAGCAGCTCATTGGCGCAGGGCGAGGAACTGATGTGCACCTTGGCGCCGCTGACCACGATGCCGTCCTTCTGCCTGTCCACGATCCGCAGGTAATAATCCTTGTGCTGCTTCTGCTTCGAGGGATGGAGGCTGCGATCACCTTTCACATCCGTGATGGCGCCGGTGATGCCCAGGTCGTTCTTCTGCAGGTAGCGCTGGTAATTCTTGACGCGCTCCGTGTAGTTCGTCCCCAGATTCTTGTCCATGACCTGGGCCGCCACGGCAAAGGCCGCGAGCGCATCAGCGCCCATGCAATGAACCATGACCCCGCCGCCGGACCGGACCCCGACGGTGTAACATTCGCGCCGGCGCAGCATGTCTTCCACTGATTTGGGTGCGGTGAGGAGGAAATTGATGTCCTCGCCGTCCTGGTCCTTGGTCACAAAAAGGTCCCGGAAATCGGGATGGTTCGGCAGGACGTAATCCATGGCCGCCACTCTGACAATGGTGCTCACCGTGGGGTGGGTCCGGACATCCTTTACTTTTTCTCCCAGGCACCAAACTTCCCGTCCGTCATTCAAACTCTCCAGATACTGCTCTACTGTTTTAATCATATATGTTGTTCCTTTCTTTAAATTTTCCAGTTTCGTAACGTTTGATTGCGTTTATCCGGCCCTATCGGGCTCACATCGCCCAGGCAGCCAGAGCGCCTTCTTCCGTCGCTTCGATGATGCGGCGCGGTTCTTTGGCATCCCCGATAATGAAATGCCGGATATGCTCTCTTTCGAGCATTTCTTTCAGCTTCTGCCTCGGGGTGACGCCGACGGCGATAATCACCTGGGCCACCGGCTCAATCTTGCGGTCTTCACCGCCTGTATGGACATGGACAACGCCTTCTTCGATTTTCTTCACCTGAGTATTGAACATCAGCTTCGCCCCTGCGGCGCCCAGGCGCCGGTGGAGCATGACGCCATGCGCCGAAACGGGCGCAACCGGCATTTTGGCCAGCATCTCGACCAGGGTGATATTCTTGACTCCTTTTGCACAAAGATAATCCGCCGTTTCCATGCCCACCAAACCGCCGCCAATCACTACGGCATTGTCCTTTGGCGCAACTTCTCCATTCAGGATTTGCCAGGCATCGCACACGATCGGCATGCCAATGCCCTCCGCCGGACAGATTGCTTTGTCCGCGCCGATTGCGAGAATGACAGATTCCGGCTTTTCCCGGGCAATCATGGCCTCGGTGACTTCCGTGCCCAATCGGATATCTGCGCCCTTCTTCCGGCACTTAGCCGTGAGCGTATGGATCCATTTGCCATAGGCCGCCTTATACGGCGCTTTTTCCGCATAGCGGACCTGACCGCCTGTTTCCTTTTCTTTCTCGAAGAGTGTAACCCGGTGCCCGAGTCGTGCTGCTTCGTAAGCCGCCGTCAGACCCGCCGGCCCGCCGCCGATCACCCAGACCTTGCGGCTGGTTGCGGCCTTTGAAACGGGGTAAACCAGTTCCTGCCCTGTTTCCGGGTTAATGGCGCAGCGCAGCGGCTTCCTCTCCAGGGCTTCCCGCTCAATGCAGCCCTGATTGCAGGCCAGGCATTCGCACGTGTCTTCCGGATGTCCTTCCAGAGCGTTCTTCAGAAAATCGGGGTCTGCGAGGTGCTGGCGTCCGACGGCAACCAGGTCCGCATCTCCCCGGGCAATGACGTCATCCATCAAATACGGATCCATGAAGCGGCCGACGGCAATGACCGGAACAGTAGACACTTCCTTGATTCTGCGGGCCAGACCGGTCTGATAACCTTCCCCATACTCGATGGGCGCGCTCGGATTGGGGGCAGCCGTGAAGATTTGGGCATTTCCGTGCGTGCCGAAGGAGACATGGAGCATGTCCGCGCCGGCGGCAATCAGGTCGGGAACAATGGTTACCATATCGTCGATCGTATACCCGCCCTTGATCTCTTCGGCTCCGGAAATCCGGATCCAGACGGGAAAGTCTTCTCCGACCTCCCGGCGCACCTCCCGGAGGCACTCGATCATAAAGCGCGCCCGGCTGCGGAAATCTCCGCCATAGGCGTCGGTGCGTTGATTGGAAAAGGCGGAAAGAAACTGCATGAGCAGGTAACCATGGGCTCCGTGAAGTTCGACCGCATCATAGCCGGCCATTTTAGCCCGCCTGGCCGCGGCGCCGAAGGCAGCGATGGCTTCGGCAATATCCTCCGGGGTCATTTCCCGCGGCGTCCCGATGACTCCGAAGATGTGGCTCCCGATGGCTGACGGGGCGAGGGCAGTTTTCCGTTTGGTCTGATACAGGCTCTCGCGGCCCGAGTGGTGGAGCTGCATGGCAATTTTTCCGCCCCGGGCGTGGACAACATCGGCAAATTGCGCCAGCCCCGGGACGAACTTGTCATCCCACGCTCCCAGGCACTGGGGCGAATTCGCGCCGCTGGGATGGACCTCCGTAACCTCGGTAATATAGAGGGCGGCCCCGCTTTGAGCCCGGCGCCGCATATAGGCCAGATTCGCTTCGCTTACCGTACCGTCATCATTCGCGAGGCTCGTTCCCATGGGCGGCATCACCACCCGATTGGCAAGCTCCAGAGACCCGATCCGGATGGGCGACATTAAATGATTCAATTCTTTCATACTCCTGCTTCTCACTCCCTCATCTGAATTTCTTTCCGGACCCATGGCCCGTGATCTTCATTTTCATCTTCCTTCAGCGCATGGCCGCGCCGCCGTCCACGCTGATCGCCTGACCGGTAATGTTTTTTGCTTCTTCAGATGCGAGAAAGGCGACCAGGCTTCCCACGTCTTCGGGGGTTTGAGGCTGCCCCAGGACGGTTTGTTCCTTTACCGTGTCCATGAAAATTTCTTTCGGGCTCTTGTCCTTCAAGGTCGAATACATGTCTTTCATTTTTATGAACGTTTGTTCAAACCCGGGAGTGTAAACGAAGCCGGGACACACGGCATTGACGGTAATTGCATACCGTCCGAGTTCTTTGGCCATGACCTGAGTGAGCCCCACCACGCCGAATTTTCCCACGGAGTAGGGTCCCATCAGAGGCTGCCCGATCCTGCCGGCCAGCGATGCGATGTTAATGATCCTGCCCTGCTTTCGGGGAATCATTTCGCGAGCCGCGGCCCGGGAAAAAAGAAACGCACTTTTCAGCGTCAGTTCGATCACCCGGTCCCAATCCAAAACGGCCATGCGTGCAATCGGCACGGGACCCGTGCCGCCGGCCACGTTGTTGACCACAATGTCGATGTCTCCATAGGCTTCCTTGGTTCTTTCGATGATGCGTTCGATTTCCTTTTCATCCGCAGCATCGGCCTCGAGCGCCAGACCGGCTCCGCCTCGGGCCGCGATTTCCGCAATAACTTTTTGGGCATCTTCCGCCGTCAAGTCCGGCACGACGACCGTTGCGCCTTCCGCAGCCAGACTGAGGGCGATGCCTCTGCCGATGCCCCTGCCCCCACCGGTCACGATGGCCGTTTTACCTGTCAGTTTCAAATCCATTTTTTGCCGTATCCTTCCTTAAACAAATCAATGGCGCCGGGAAAAATTGCCTGCTTTGAGCGTATCTTCCCGACGCCCTTCGTTGTTCTTTATGAATGTATTTATTCGCCCCAGCCGCTCTTGCCCTTGCAGCGGTCCAGTTTCTGGTCCATCCACGGCATTACCTTGGCCGCTGGAATTTTGTAGACCGGACCGGTAAAGGAAGTGTTATTGAACCAGTAGTAAGGCGGAATCGTCATCGATACTTTCTGCTGCTCAGGTGGAACGTATTCAGCAATGCCGAGATCCTGGATTATTTTATGGTCGCAGGGCCGCATCTTGACGACCTTCCCGTTGACGTAGCGATAGGTGTCGCCTTCCCAGATCCTGATGATTTTTTCCGGGTCCGTACTCCCGGCACGCTCCATAACGCTGAGCAGCCAATAGGTGTTCATAAGCCAGGTGCCGCCGGCCCCGACCAGGTGCTCAAAGCCCGGGCTATTGTAGGGCGGCTCCTTCCATTTATTTTTCCACAGGCTGTTCCAGGTGTGAAAAAACTTGGCATATCCGGGCGCGCCTTTAAACGGGGCAGGCACGTCAAACGGACTGATATTGATCAATCCCTTGGTCCCGTCGATACCGATCTCTTTGAGCATGCCGACTTCGCTCATCCATACATTGGCGAAGGGCAGATTTATTCCCAATTGCCGGGCCTGTTTGAGCAGGTTTTTGCAGTCGGGGGACCAGTCGCCGGTGAAGATAACCTCAGCCCCGGAAGCTTTGATCTTGGCCAGGTAGGGAGCAAAGTCGGTTAAGAACAGCTTGTGGTAATCCTCTCCCACGACCTGCGCTTCGGGATAGTACTCTTTCAGGCCCTCCCGGAAAGCCTGCCCGAGAATATGACCCATTCCGTAATCCTGATTCAGGATATAAAATTTCTTCTCTTTTTTCCGAATCTGACCATAAAAATACGCCATACCACGTCCTTGCTGGATGGTGGAAAAAGCGGTCATGAAGGAATAGCGCCCGAAATTTGTCGCATCCTGAATATCGTCGGCGCCGGAGGAGGCATTGAGAGAGATGACTTTATACTTATTGGCCACTTCGTTGATGATCTTCATCAGGTGGCTGCCGTCGGTGCCCCACAGGGCATGGACCTTCTCCTGCAGAATCATTCTCTCACAGATTTTCTTGCACTGATCGGGTTTTCCCATGTGGTCGGCCTTCAAGACCTGGACGAGTTTCTTTTTACCGTCAACGAAGATCCCGCCCCGCTTGTTGATATCATGGGCGGCCCATTGCACCATAATCCAGTATAACTGGCCGTTGATCGCCCCCGGTCCGGAAAAAGAAGCGACAACCGCAATCTTGATCGTGTCTCCGGTGGGGACAACTGGATTTGATGGATCGTAGTCGGACATGTCGGCCATCTTGTTTACATCGAAGGCAGCATTGGCTTTCTCCAGAGGATCGGCCGCAGCCAATCCCGGTAAGAGCAACAATAAAAAAAGCAGGAATGTAATCGAAACATATCTGGCATTAGACTTCATAACGTATGGCCCTCCTCAAGACATTAGTTTTAAGCATTGCGTCCCATTAAGC
>SBEK01000445.1:521-1049 GCA_009668925.1 Deltaproteobacteria bacterium | reverse complement strand
CCGGAACGCCCCATTCCTGATCATGGTACTCGACCATGTCGGGTTTCGTTACATCAACCCAGGGGCAGCGGCGAACTTCATTTTCCGATTTTATTGTCATGGATCACCTCCCCTTTCCGCTTAAGCGGCACAATCTCCGCATGCCGGACAAAAAATGCGTTGGGGCTGCCGATAAATGAACCGTCCGGTCGGCCGCCAAAATCATCTATCGGCCCCTCCAACTGCGCGGAGTCCGACGCCGGCTGCGGGAGATCCAAAGCAAGGCCATGCCGATTGAGAAAAAGAATATCGCCGGCGCGCCGAGACCGTGAATAAAGAGATAACCCATCCCGACAACGGGCAGAAGTCCCAGGCGGACGAATGGTTTCAGCCCCGCATGATTTTCGAGGAAACGCGCCGCCGCGGGCGAATGGCTGTAGTAGAACCGGACAAAGCATCGGCCGGGAGCGGTCTCGAGAAGAAACTGATCGAGGAAAGAAAGCAGGATAACGACGCGGGAGTGGAGCGGTGAACCGGAGACGGCCGAGG
>SBEK01000445.1:0-511 GCA_009668925.1 Deltaproteobacteria bacterium | reverse complement strand
GTCGGCGACGGCGTAAACCTGCGCGCAGAAAAAGGGGTTGGCCATTCCGACGTAAAGCGGCTGCGCGGCCAGGGTCGACGGCATCAGCACCCGGGCGCCGTAATTGAACGGATCGCCAAAACCGTCCCGGGTCAGGGCGGACCAATTCACGCCGTCGGAGGTGTAGTAGATGTCGCAGCCCGGCGGATTATCGTTGTAAAGTTCAATCGCCTGCAGAGCCGCCTGAACCGTAAGCCAGCCTGCGTCATCGCCGGGAGCGAGCATGCCTGCCGTCTCCAGGTTCGTCCGAGTAACGTATTTGAGGAAAACGCGCAAATCGAAAGTTGATGCGTAAAGTTTCCCGTTGTATTCGGCCATCCACCACAGGTATTGATTCAAAGAAGAGTTGGTATCGCGAAGCGAGGCATCGAGCGACAACATCTGTAAAATATTGGGCTGAAAAAAGCCCGCCCCGTAATTCCCGATCCGCGACGGGAAGATCGTGCTCCGGGTCGGGCCCGCCGTATCGCCG
>SBEK01000027.1 GCA_009668925.1 Deltaproteobacteria bacterium | reverse complement strand
ATTATGACATCAGCAAGCTGCGTTACCATAAAGTCATTATCATGACGGATGCGGATGTGGACGGCGCTCATATCCGCACGCTGCTTTTGACTTTCTTTTTCCGTCAGATGCGGGAGTTGATCGAGAGGGGTTATTTGTTTATCGCTCAGCCGCCGCTCTATAAAGTCGTGGAAAAGAAAAAAGAGATTTACATCCAGAATGAAGAAAAAATGAGAGACTATATTCTGGAAAATGGTGTGGATAAAGTCAATTTATTCATGGGCGACGGCAGTCCCTTCCCCGTAACGGGAAACAAATTATTGACCGTCATAAAAAAGATCACGCGCATCAAAGATCTGCTGGACCGTTTTGAAAAGGAACACCGTGATCGGAATATCATCCGCATCGCCGCCGGGGATCCGACCTTAACGGATGAGACGTTTCAGAATGAAAGTGAGCTTTTAAAAATCGCCGGCAGAACGGTTGTTGCTCTGGGCAGCGATGTTGTTGCCGACTATCGCATCGACGACGATCCGGATCATGGCGGATACAAAATAGTGTTCGATCTCAAGAATAACGGAAATATCTTTACGACCTGTGTGGACAGAGAAATTTTCCGTACGCCGCAATTCGGCGAAATCAGAAGCCTGCTGGGGCAGGTATCCATACTGGGAGAAGCCCCTTACCGCGATCAACCGGAGGAATCAGCCGCGCCCATCATTATACCTTCCGCCCGGGAGCTGGTTGAATATATCATCAACCAGGGAAAGAAGGGTTTGACGATCCAGCGCTACAAAGGTCTGGGTGAAATGAATCCGGAACAGCTCTGGGAAACAACCATGAATCCCGAAAAACGAACGCTGCTGCAGGTAGGCGTCGAAGATGCAGTGGAAGCCGACGAAATCTTTACCACCCTGATGGGCGATCAGGTGGAGCCGCGCCGCGACTTCATATTTCAAAATGCCATGAATGTTTCCAACCTGGATATATAGAAAATCATATACTCCGTGTCATTTCGAGTTAAGCGGGAAATCTTTTTCTGAGGACATGAGGAATCTGAAAGATTCCTCATCGGGCTTGACCGGATTCGATATGATCAGGAGCGAACAGATGTTTCAAACATTTCCAGCAGGTGCTTTAAACCTGCTGGTGTAACAAGAGAGGAAGAAGAAGATGGAACGAGATATCCACCACAAGCAAACGCTGGTGAATATAGAAGATGAAATGAAGAAATCCTATCTGGATTATTCCATGAGCGTCATCATCGGCCGGGCGCTCCCCGACGTGCGTGATGGTCTGAAACCGGTACATCGTCGGATTTTGTATTCCATGTATGAAACGGGCTACCGCCATAATAAACCCTACAAGAAATGCGCCCGTATCGTCGGCGATATCATGGGTAAATACCATCCGCACGGTGATGCGGCCATTTATGACACACTGGTGCGGATGGCTCAGGATTTTTCGCTGCGGTACATGCTGATCGACGGACAGGGCAACTTCGGTTCCATCGATGGAGATCCGCCCGCGGCCATGCGTTACACGGAAAGCCGCCTGGCGCGCATTTCCGATGAGGTGATGGCTGATCTGGAAAAAGATACCATCGATTTCGTACCCAACTATGATGAATCCCTGCTGGAGCCTTCGATTCTGGCGACGCGCCTGCCGCTTTTACTGTTGAACGGAACATCCGGCATCGCCGTCGGTATGGCGACCAACATCCCGCCCCATAATTTGACGGAAATTATCAACGGCACCATCGCGCTGATTAATAATCCCAAAATGATTGTTGAAGAGCTGATGAAGCACATTCTCGGACCGGATTTTCCAACGGCCGGTTTTATCAATGGCCGCGAGGGGATTCTTTCCGCCTATAAAACGGGGCGCGGCATTATTCGCGTGAGAGCGCGGGCGCTCATCGAGAAGAATGCCCGCAACGATAAGGAAACCATCGTAGTGACCGAGTTGCCGTATCAGGTCAACAAGGCGTCGCTGATTGAAAAAATTGCCGAACTGGTCCGCGACAAGAAAATTGCCGGTATCTCGGATTTGCGTGATGAATCAGACCGCGAAGGCATCCGGGTGGTTATCGACCTCAAGCGCGACGAGAATTCCGCCATCATTCTCAATCAGCTTTATAAATTCACGCAAATGGAAGTCTCTTTCGGCATCATCATGCTGGCGATCTCCGAAGGCCGTCCGCAGGTTTTTAACCTTAAGGAAGTTCTCGAAAAATTCATTGCCTTCCGTCAGGAAGTGGTGGTTCGCCGCACGCGGTTTGAACTGGCGCGTGCCAAAGAGCGGGCGCATATTTTAGAAGGATATATTATTGCGCTCAATAACATCGACGAAATCATCAAAGTCATCAAGGCGGCCAAAACTCCCAACGATGCATCCGTGGCGTTATGCGCGAAGTTCAGTTTGTCCGAGATTCAGGCCAAGGCCATTCTGGAGATGAGATTGCAGCGACTGACCGGCCTGGAAAGAGATAAGATTGATGCGGAGTATGCGGAAGTGACGGCCTTGATCGCCAAACTTGCCGGAATCTTAGCCGATCCGCAGAAGGTTTTGCAGGTCATTATCGAAGAACTGACGGAAATAAGGGATAAATACGGCGACGAGCGCCGGACGGAAATCGTGGCCAGCACTGAAGACATCAATATTGAAGACATGATTGTCGAAGAGGATGTGGTTGTGACCATTTCGCATGCCGGCTACATCAAACGAAACGCCGTCAGCCTCTACAAGAGCCAGCATCGCGGCGGGCGCGGCAAAGTCGGCATGGGCACCAAAGAAGAAGATTTTGTCGAAAAAATCTTTATCGCGTCCACGCATCATTACCTGCTGGTCTTCACTGATGCGGGCAAGGTTTACTGGCTGAAGGTCTATCAGATCCCGCAGGCGGGCCGCGCCGCCAAAGGCAAGGCCATGGTCAACTTGATCAATCTGGCGCCGGGTGAAAAGGTCCGGGCGACGCTGCCTATAAAAGAATTCGTATCGGATAAATTTGTCGTGCTGGTGACCAAAAAAGGCATCCTCAAAAAAACCGATCTGACCGCTTATTCCAATCCGCGGCAAGGCGGCATTATCGCCATCTCCATTGATGAAGCCGATGAACTGGTCGATGCTCAATTGACCAACGGTGATCAGGACATCTTCCTGGCGACCCGCCTGGGCATGGCGATTCGCTTCAAGGAAGACGAAGTCCGCGACATGGGCCGGACAGCGCGCGGCGTTCGCGGCATTAATCTGGATGAAGGCGACGAAGTGATCGGCGTGGATATTCCCGCGCAAAACACATTTATGCTGACCGTTTCGGAAAACGGCTTCGGCAAGTGCACGCCGATTGACGAATACCGTGTGCAGTCCAGGGGCGGCAAAGGTACCATTAACCTGAAAACCGTGCCTAAGGTCGGCAACGTGTCCGGCGTTCTGCAGGTGCTGGGTGACGAAAGCATCATGCTGATCAGCAGCACGGGCAATGTCATCCGGATGAAGGTGCAGGAAATTCCCATCAACCACCGCGTAACCCAGGGTGTCAAACTCATCGATCTGGAGCCGGAGGAAAGTCTGGTCGGCGTTGCCCGCACGACCTCGGAATCCGAAGACAAGGAAGACGATGCGGACGGCAATGAAGGTGTTGACGCGGAGCCGGGTAAAGAAAAAAACGGAACCCCTGAAGAATAAGATCCTGGTATACGTGAAAGAAAGGGCGCTTATTGGCGCCCTTTCTTGTTGGTGACCGCCTCTTCTCTGATTTATAAAGGGGAGGATTTTTTAAAGATCGACTTTAATTTTGGCGCGGCAGTTATTATACTTCCCTCATGCTTCCCTATAAGATGTTTGACCATACCGCCGATATCGGCGTTGAAATATTGGGCCGGACTAAAAAAGAACTGTTTGCGAATGCGGCTGGTGCGATTTTTGATATTCTCATTGAACGCCATGAAGATGCTGTTGTTTCCGCCAAGCAGAGCAGAAAATTAATTGCGGGCGGGACGGATGTGGAAGATCTGCTCATCAACTTCTTGCGAGAGCTTCTTTACTTATTCAATGGTGCGGGGTGGGTGGTTGAGCAATGCAAAATTATGGAATGCAGCCATACAAGATTGACGGCGGAAGTGACCGGGGAACCGTATCATCCGAAGAAGCATTCGATAAAAAATGAGATCAAAGCCGTAACGTATTCCGGCCTGAGTGTCACGAAACAGAAGGCCGGCTGGAAGGCGAGAGTGATTTTTGATGTCTGAGGATTCCCCCTCCGAGACTGTGTCGAAATTCATTTTCATGTCATTTCAAAGCGAAGAGAGAAATCTTGTTTCTGATAAATTAAAGGTATTAAGATTCCTCACATACGTTCGGAATGACAATTGTCACAATTACTGAACAGTCTGTTCGCGGGAATGACCGCAGTAAGGATAAAGGATAGTTGAAGCGAAAGTATCATGTCAGAAATTATTTTAGAAAAACTTGATGAGAACCGATGGCTAGTGCCGCAAACAGGTGCCATGCGCGTGCCGGGGATGATCTATGCCAATGAAAAAATATTTGATCTGCTGAAAAACGATGAGAGCGCGAAGCAGGTGGTCAATGTGGCGCATCTGCCGGGCATTGTCAATTTTTCGCTGGCGATGCCGGATATTCACTGGGGCTATGGTTTCCCGATCGGCGGCGTGGCGGCTTTTGATCTGGACACGGGCGTGATATCGCCGGGCGGTGTGGGTTACGACATTAACTGCGGTTGCCGCCTGATGGCCACGGAGCTCACCCTTCACGACATCAAAGATAAACTGAAAGATTTAACCACAGCGTTATATCAGCGCATTCCGTCCGGCGTCGGTTCCACGGGTTATATCAAACTATCCGGCAAGGACCAGAAAAGAGTTCTGGAAGAAGGCGCCGGATGGGCGGTGAAGGCCGGTTTTGGTTCTGCCCAGGATCTGGAAACAACCGAAGACGGCGGCTTTATTTCCGGTGCCGATCCGGAGCAGGTATCAAAGCGGGCTTTCGAGCGGGGCAAGGAGCAGTTGGGCACGCTGGGTTCCGGCAATCACTTTCTGGAAATTGAAGTCGTTCAGGAAATCTTCGATGAAAAAGCGGCCGAGGCATTTGGTTTGCGCAAAGGGCAGATTGTTATCATGATCCACACGGGTTCCAGAGGGTTGGGTTATCAGATTTGTGACGATTACCTGGCTTTGATGGTCAAACACCAACATGAAACCGGGATAACGCTGCCGGACCGGCAATTGGCGTGCACGTATCTGTCAACGCAGCGAGGGCGTAATTATCTGGCGGCCATGGCCTGTGGGGCCAATTATGCCTGGGCTAACCGGCAAATCCTGATGCACCTGACGCGCGAGGTTTTGGAAAAAGCCTTGCATCTTGCTCCCCGCGAGTTGGGGGCGCGTCTGGTTTATGACGTTTGCCATAATATCGCCAAGATCGAATCGTTTACGATTGCGGGGGTGAAGAAAAGACTTTGTGTGCACCGCAAAGGCGCGACACGGGCCTATCCCGCAGGACATGAAGCGGTTCCGGTGCGGTATCGAAGCGTAGGGCAGCCGGTGTTGATTCCCGGAGACATGGGGGCGGGCTCCTATGTGCTGGCCGGTCAGGAGAAAGCCATGTCGGAGACTTTCGGCAGCGCCTGCCACGGAGCAGGCCGGGTGATCAGCCGCAATCAGGCGATCAAGACCAGCCGGGGCCGCTCCATCAGCCGCGAACTGGCCGATCAGGGCGTTTTGGTGATGGCCGGCAGCAAGGGCACACTGGGCGAAGAAATGCCCGAAGCCTATAAAAACTTGAATGACGTGGTTCAGGTGGTTCACGATGCAGGAATTGCCAAAAAAGTTGCAAAGCTTAAGTCAATAGCCTGCATCAAGGGATGAGTTCAAATTTAGGGAATGGTCTTGTGACCTTCAGGTTATCTCGACCTTTCCCTACAGATTTAATTACTGTTTGTTCGGTTTGACTTTTTTGTAAAGCCGTCATAAGGGAAAGTACCAAAGAAAATGGAGAACAAAATGACCGAAATCATTTTCGACGAGAATGAAGATTGGGAAAAGCGGGTCCTGTGCAGTGATGAATCCTGTATCGGAACCGTCGGCCCCGACGGCAAATGCCGGGCCTGCGGCAAGGTCTATGAAGGCGAACTGCCGGAGATTCTCGGTGCCATCGCCGATCGACCCGTCTACACCGACGAGCAAAAAACGGACCCGGCAACAGATGCTGAGGATGACGATGATTGGCAGAAAAGAGTCCTGTGCATCGATGAATCCTGCATCGGCGTCATCGGCCCCGACGGCAAATGCAAAGAGTGCGGCAAGCCGTTGTCATAAAAGATATTTTTGCTGAAAAAATAAAAAACGGCAGATACCGATCGTGTATCTGCCGTTTTCTAAAATGATCTGTATTATTGATTTTTCTTCACATTCAGCGGGCAGACCTTCAGACATTCATCGCAGTCAATCCAGTAATTGTGTCCGGCCGTATTAATGACCCTTTCAATATTCTTTAAGCCAGCTTCACTGTTCAAAGCCAGGGGATAAATGGCGTGCTTGATGATACGCCCCAGGCAAGTCATCTTATTGAATTTGCCATCAGCGTCGAAGGCCTTGGCCGGGCAGACTTTGGCGCAGGCCGAGCAGTTGGGGGGACAGGGATCGGATGCAAGAAGCGGGTCTGCTTCTATCGTCGCGTCTGTCACCACTGCCCCCAGGCGCAGAAGCGATCCGTATTTTGGATGATACGCTTGTCCGCTTTTGCCGAAGCTTCCGAGGCCGGCATTGACCGCGGCGTGTTTCAGGGACAGGATGCCCCAGGGTTCATACTGATGAAAAACCATCGGGGCATAGCTGGGAACAGGAACGGCCAGGTGCTGGCCAAGGGATTCGATGTAATTACAAAGGGCAAGGGATATTTCATCGATGCGCATATAAGCGCTGTGATAGCTGCGGTGAAGGGCGTAAAGACTATAATCGGGTGATTTGAGCATGCCGCGGGGAACGGCAATGCCGAAAACAATCACGGTTTCAGCATTCCGGCAAATTCTTTTGGGGTGGTGTGCCTCGGGCGCATCGGCAAAACGATCCACCGATGCAAAACCGCAATCGGTGACCTGCGGTTTTAAAAACGATTCAATAGCCTGTTTCAAATTTTCAACCATTACCCACTCCGTGCTCTGTTGTTCCGTCTACAATCAGTCTCATTCAGAACTCGTAGAGTTTTGCTCCGGGCACGACGGTGAATTTGTGCTTCAGAAGCACGTTAATAGCCTTTTCCGGATCATCGAAACGAAAGATGATGACGGCATTCTGACCGCTTTTCTCTACGAAGGCATAAAGATATTCCACATTGATCGCTTCTTTATTCAAAACGTCCATGATACTGTGCAGGCCGCCCGGCTGATCGGGAACTTCCACGGCGACAACGACGGTTTTACTGACCCGGAACCCTGCATTTTTCAGAACATTATTTGTTTTTTCTACGTCATTGACAATCAGACGCAAGATTCCAAAATCCGCTGTTTCAGCAAGTGACAATGTACGGATATTAATGTTATTGTCTTTCAGCACACGGGTGGCGTGTTCAAGTGTGCCCGGTTTATTTTCCAGAAAAACAGAGATTTGTTCCACCTTCATATATAAATCCTCCACTTCCTTATTTAGTAGAAACGGTTTTTAATGCGCGCCATCAGACGGTTCGTTTATCGATAACATTGGCCCCCTTATCCTTGAGGCTTTGCGGGGCGACGAGTTTGACACGAGGCGAGATGCTCAGATAATCCTTCATGTCTTTAGCGATCCTTTTCTCAATGGTCTGCAATTCCTTGACCCCGCCTGCCTCACCGAAGAATTTGTCGCCGACTTCCACAAGCAATTCGACTGCGTCAAGTGCCCCGACCTTATCAATAATCATCTGGTAGTTCGGTTCAACACCCTCGATCGCCTTGAGGATCGCTTCCACCTGAATGGGGAATATATTAATGCCGCGGATGGTCAGCATGTCATCGCTTCTCTTGAGTACCGGCAGCATGCGGATATGCGTGCGGCCGCAACGGCAGGGCTCCTGAATCAGCTGCGAGATGTCGCCGGATCTGTAGCGGATAAGCGGAAACGCTTCTTTGGTCAGACTGGTAAAGACCAATTCGCCTTCGGCTCCTTCCGCCAGAACCTCGCCGGTTTCGGGGTCAATGGTCTCCACGATGAAATGATCTTCAAAAATGTGCATGCCGCCGCGACCCTCAAGGCATTCAGAGGCAATGCCGGGGCCCATCATTTCCGACAATCCGAAAATGTTGAGCGCCTTGATTCCGAAAGCGTTTTCAATGGCCTCCCGGGTGGCGCTGCTCCAGAGTTCCGCTCCAAAAATACCGACTCGCAATTGCAGAGATTTCATATCCACGCCCATCGCAGTGCCCTGTTCGGCAAGATGCAATGCGTAGGACGGCGTCGAGCACAAAACGGTTGGACCGAAATCCTGAAGAATCAGAATCTGTCGTTTGGTGTTGCCGTCCGACATGGGGATGACGCTGGCGCCTATTTTTTCGATACCATAATGCAAACCCAGGCCCCCGGGTAGCAGCCCATAGCTGAACGCATTATGGACGATGTCGTTTTTCGTAAGTCCCGCTGCAACCAGAGAGCGGGCGGTCAATTCGGTCCAGGTGTCGACGTCGCGTTTCGTGTAACCGAACACGGAAGAGCGGCCCGATGTTCCGGAAGAAGCGTGCAGGCGCACCACGTTACTCATCGGTACAGCAAACAAGCCAAAAGGATAATTGTTGCGGAGGTCCTGGCGGGTGATAAAAGGAAGTTTCGATAAGTCGCCAAGGGATTGAATATTTTCAGGCGAAATTTTTGCCGCATCCAGAGATTTTCTATAATGACCAACCGTGTGATAAACGCGCTGCAGAACTTGCTGAAGCCGTTTGATTTGTAAAGCCTTCAATGCTTCACGGGGCAGGGTTTCAAATTCTTCATTATACATCATAGGTGTGTTTTCCCTCTTTCAAAAAAGTGAACATTCAGACAAGATGCGATGATATCGCTTGTCTTAACGGATGTCTAAAGATTCTGGAAAGTAGAGCCTGCTTCTGGTTGCCAGTTTAACAAAACTTTTCATCTGTGGCAAGAAGGTTTCCGACTTTCAGGCGTGCAACGAAACAGCAAAAATGGACAGCAAGATAAATTATTCTTTGCGCAGAAAGGACTGTTGTGTTACTCAAAAAAAAGGATATTCCGATTACGTTATCCAGAATTTCCACCAGCCTTACGGATCTTTTATAAGAAAATGAAACTCACGATCAGCCGCAAATTGTTGTTAGGGTATTTGACGATGGCTTTATTGACCGTTGTGGCCAGTGCTTACGCTCTGTATAGCCTTCAGAAGCTCAACACAGTGGCCTACAATATTACGAATAGCCATTTTGTTATGATGGAAAGCTCAAAGAAACTGATGGATATTCTGCTGGCTCAGGAAAGCGCGGAAAAGAAATATTTAATTCTTAAAGATCCCGAATTGGAACGGATATTTTGGCAACGGAACAATGAGTTTCAGGAGGAACTTGGCCGGATGCGCTATTTTAAACTCGACCGTAAAGCAAGAAGCGCGATGGTCGAGATAGACGCGCTACAGAATCGATTGAAAGAGTTATTCTCTGAAGAGGTTCGGATGGTGCAGAATGGCCAGTTACCTGAAGCTCAGTCCATTTCCGATACGGCCGGCAGGGTGACCATCGATGATATGGCAATCAGGCTGCGGGATATTCAAAAAAATACAAATCAGGCCATCAACGATGAAATGAATCTTATCGCCAGACAAGGTGAAACAGCCGTAAACATGACGATGGGATTAGGCTTGCTGAGCTTGATATTGGGAATTACTTTGGCTCTGATCATAACGCGCAATATTTCGAAACCGCTTCAACAGCTGCAAAAAGCCACCAGATTGATTGCGGAGGGCCACCTGAATCATAAGATAGAAGCAAGGCGTGATGATGAAATCGGCGCTCTGGCAAAATCATTTGCTTATATGACAAAAAGGCTCAAGGTGCTGGAAGAATTAAACCTGGATGCCAGTCCACTGACCGGTTTGCCCGGAAATCTGGCTATTGAGAATCGGATTGAGCAATTGCTCACGCAGGGAAAGCCGTTTTCGCTTTGCCAGGTGGATCTGGATAACTTTAAACCGTTCGCTGACAAGTATGGATATGCGTGGGGAAGCGAAGTTATTAAAGAAGTCGCGAATATACTGCAGGGTTACATCAATGAATCACAGTCGACGACTACATTCCTCGGCCATATCGGTGGAGACGATTTTGTAGTCATCGGCAATCCGGATCATGTTCAGTGGATCTGCAAAAGACTGGTGATTGATTTTGCGGACCGCATTCTTGGTTTCTACGCTCCGGAAGACGCGCAAAACAAGTACTTTATCGGAAAGAATCGTCAAGGAGTTGTTCAAAAATTTCCATTAATTACCATAACGGCAGCCATTGTGACGGATGATGGTTCGCGCTTTAAAAATCCATTGGACATGGCGAGAAAAGTTGCGGAATTAAAAGAATTTGCTAAAACGATGCCGGGAAGCAACTACGTGACGGAAGAGTATGTAGAAAAGAAGAAATTAATGTATTCTCAGAATGTACAAAGTACCCTGGAGCTGAACGAGTGTTGATCCGTGTTAAGAATATAATCTATCTAATGACCTTCGTCTTGATCCTCGCGGGCTGTGCGACAAAATCAATGATCAGCACTACGGCGGATCGTACGGATGGACCGGCAAAATCCGATGGTCTTTTTAATCAGAAACATTCAGATCAGGAGCTGTTCATCGAAGCCATGTCTTATTTAAGTAATGAGCAAAAGGAACCTAATTACAATGAGGCAAAGTTAAAAGTAGAAAACCTGATTAACCAATATCCGAGAAGTAAATGGATAGGGGCCTCCCGGGCTTTATTGACCAGTCTGGACCGCATTTCCGCATTACAGAACCAATTAAAGCAGGAGAGGCAAAAGAATCAGGGTGAAAATACTAAGTTATCAAAAGAAATTGAATTATTACGCGATAATAATAAGCAGCTGGAAGATAGGTTGTCTGCAGAAATCGTAAGACTGCGAGAGGAAAATGAGCAGCTGAAACGAGATATCCAACAGTTGAAGAACCTGGAGATTCAGCTCGAGAAGCGAGAAAAAATGCTGCGTTGATCCTCGTGAGCTGCAAATGTATTGAGGCGGCGGTGCCGCAACGACTCTGCCGGTACGGCAAAATCTCTTTTCGGGCTTAAAGTGCGGGACGGAAGGAAGCCAGCCGGTCCATTCTCATAGGGGTGTTTTGGAGAAATTTGTTTTGCTGTTCAAATAGTTATCCGCCAGGATGATGCCTAGCGCCGTTTTGGCATCGATAATCGTGCCATTTTCCAGCAGAGACCGGGCCTCGCTAAACCGCGTCGGGATAACCTCAATGCGTTCATCTTCATCGGGGGGCAAGGGTTCATAGATGAGATCCTGAGCCAGGAAAAAATACATAAATTCATTACAGTAACCCGGAACAAGGTATCCGGCAAAAAGAGGGGACAGCCGACCGGCGCGAAAACCTGTCTCTTCGGCCAGCTCCCGCATCGCGCAGGCAACGGGAGATTCTTCACCCTTGTTCATCGTGCCGGCTGGAATTTCAAGAAGATCCTTCCCTGTGGCTTTGCGAAATTGACGAATCAAAAGCAATTCTTGATTATGGTTAACCGCGGCAACGGCCACGGTTGGTTGGTGTTCAATCCAGATTTGATTGACCGTCCTGCCGTTGGGCAGCAATACGTCTTCTTCCCAGACAGAAAAAATCTTGCAGGCATAGGATAGTTTTTTGGAATCATTCATGAGGGGACGTTTCGCACTCAGTTCGTTTTGATTATTGCAAGCAGATGTTTTTCAATTTCCTGCTTTGGCAGAGCCCCGACGAGACGTTCTACAAGTCTGCCCTCCTTAAAGAAGAGCATCGTGGGTATACTGCGGATTCCATATTGCGACGCCGTGGCCGGATTTTCATCTACATTCAGTTTGACGACTTTTACGCCGTTGGCATAATCCACGGCCAGTTCATCGATGATTGGCGAGAGACTCTTGCACGGACCGCACCAGGGTGCCCAGCAGTCGACAAGCACAGAGGTTTCCGTGGTCAACACCTCGCGGGCGAACGTATCATCCGTTACGTCAACCGGTTTGACATCCTGCTTGGCGATGACCAGAGGTTCTCCGCACTTTCCGCAGAGAGGTCTCGCGTTCAAGCGTTCTTCCGGCATACGGTTTTTAGTGCCGCATTTCAGGCAGCGAATAATCAGATCATCCAGAGGGGCATGGCAGTTGCCGCATGTCGGACGCCCCTGAAATTTTTGACTTGGTATACGATTCTTGGTGCCGCAATTGAGACAGCGAATAATCACATTATCCGTCATAGGTTTTCCTCAAATCTTAACAATATCATTCTTTTCCTTAGCTTTTAAAGCAAACTATATAGCCACGCTTACTTCACAGGGTTTCAGAATCCGGATCAGTTCCGCTGGCGCCATTTTTGCCAGGAGACCCCGGGAACCGGCATTAATCAATATGTACGGTAAGGCGGCAATTGATCTTTCCATATATATGCTCAAAGGTTTTCTGGTACCGAACGGCGACGTTCCCCCGACTAAATAGCCCGTATGCTTCTGCGCAACATTAGGATTGCAGGGCATTACGGATTTCACATTCAGCAAGCGGGCCAACGTTTTGGTGGAAACTTCCTTATCGCCATGCATCAAAATAATGAGGGGTCTTGAGGCCTCATCTTCCATGACCAGGGTTTTAATCACACAGTGCTCATCCGCTCCAAGCTTGCGGGAAGAGACTTTTGTACCGCCTCTTTCTTCATAATCATAGGGATGCAGTGAAAAGACCGCTCCTTTCTCCTTTAACACCAATATTGCAGGCGTTGATGGAATCTTTTCCTTCGACATGAAGAAAGTATAATCATGATCTGTAAAAAAGGCAATGGGGACATAATATCGTAAAACTAAAGACTTCGGCTGTCCCGCCACCCGGGAACGCCGGCTGATGGGCGGACATAAAAAAGCAAGGATCCGCGTGATGACGACCTTACGGTCTCTCAAGCATAGAACGGAGAGCGCAAAAATAGAAAGACGATTTTCAGGAAGAGCCTCGTGTATGCTCGACGAGGCCGGAAGGTGAAGAGCTTACACTGGAAATTTGGCCAATCCTTTGAAATCCAGAGTCGCCAGATAGTCTCTGACCGTTTCCGCGCGGCGAATGGGGACGACAGAGCCGTCTTCCCTGAGCAGTAATTCCGCAGAGCGCAGCTTGCCGTTGTAATTGAAACCCATCGCAAAGCCATGTGCTCCCGTATCATGAATAACAATCGTGTCGCCGCAATCGAGCTTGGGGAGCATCCGATCGATAGCGAATTTATCATTGTTTTCACACAGAGAGCCGGTAACGTCATACATAAAATTATGGGGACGCGATTCCTTGCCCATGACGGTGATATGGTGATACGCGCCGTAAAGAGCGGGACGCATTAAATTGGCCATGGAGGCATCCAGTCCGGCAAACAGCTTATAGGTGTTCTTGATATGCAGAACTTTGGATACGAGATACCCGAAGGGACCGGTAATATACCGTCCGCTTTCCGTGAAAATTTTAAGAGGGGCGAACCCATTAGCGACGATAATCTGCTCATATTTTTCCCGGATCCCGCGAGTCATCATCTGTAAATCAATGGGCGGTTGTTCCGGCCGGTAGGGAATGCCGAAACCGCCGCTGAGATTGGCGAATTCAAAACGTATATTGAGGGCGTGTGATAATTCAATGATCAACTTGAATAAAATGTCCGCCGTTTCCACAAAATAGTTAGGATCAAGTTCATTGGATGCTACCATCGTATGGATGCCGAAACGCTTTATACCTTTATCCCGGCAGATGCGGTAACCTTCAAACAATTGTTCCCGTGTAAACCCGTATTTGGCCTCTTCCGGATGGCCGATGATGATGTTGCCTTTTTTTAATGGACCGGGATTGTAACGGAGACAAATTAATTCCGGCAATCCGGCGCATTTTTCGAGATAGTTGATGTGGGTGATATCATCCAAGTTAATCGTCGCTTTTAGTTTGCGGGCTTTAATAAACTCATCGGCGGGCGTGTCATTGGAAGAAAACATGATTTCCTCGCCGACAATGCCCGTGTTTTGCGACAGGACTAATTCAGCGAGCGAACTGCAATCTGCGCCGAATCCTTCCGCGTGAAGAATTTTCATTAAATAAGGATTTGGACATGCTTTGACGGCGAAGAACTCTTTGAATCCCTTATTCCAGGAAAAGGCTTTCTTAAAGGCGCGCGCATTTTTCCGAATGGCTCGTTCATCATAGATGTGAAAAGGAGTCGGATATTTTTCAATGATGGATTCCAGTTGTTTCCGCGTGAAGGGTAATCGTTTTTCCGGCATCGACATTCTCCCCGTTCAATGACAATTTCGTAAAAATGATTTACGGTAAATCAAAGAATATATCAATGATATTTTAGGCTAAAAGGCTGAGGAAAGAAAACTGACTATCAATACAGGAAATGTTGCAAGGCAAGAAAAATGCCGGCGGAAATAATGGCGGAAATGGGGATGGTTAAAATCCAGGCCCAGATGATATTTCCGGCAACGCCCCAACGGACGGCGGAAAGGCGTTTTGTGGCGCCAACGCCAACGATCGCGCCGGTGATCGTGTGAGTCGTGCTCACAGGTATACCCGCAATGGAGGCTCCGATAATGGCGCAAGCCGCTCCGGCTTCGGCGCTGAAACCGCCAATCGGGCGAAATTTGGTGATCTTGGTTCCCATCGTCTTAACAATACGCCAACCGCCAAACATGGTTCCCAAGGCGATGACGGAATAGCACATGATAATGATCCAATAGGGGATGTTAAAACTGGAATCAATCAGGCCTTTGCTATAGAGCAAAATGGCAATGATGCCGATTGTTTTTTGCGCATCATTCATTCCGTGACCGAGCGAGTAAATCGCGGAAGAAGCCAACTGCAATTTTCTATACAATTTATCCGACCGGGCCATATTGGAATTACGATTTAGATTCATATTCAGTACCATGAAGGCGAAACCCAAAACGAGACCGATTGCCGGTGAAAGAACGATGAAGGCCGTCGTCTTAATAATGCCGGACCAGACGAGCGTGCCGGTTCCGGCTTTGGCAATACCTGCTCCGATCAAACCACCAATCAGGGCGTGGGATGAACTGCTGGGGAGGCCGTAGTACCAGGTTGTGATATTCCAGACGATGGCACCGCCGAGAGCGGAAAGGATGACCAGGTTATCGATGATATCGGGATGGATAATTCCTTTGCCGATCGTGTGGGCAACCGCTGTTCCAATAAAAAAGGCGGCGGCAAAATTAAAAAAGGCGGCCCAGACGACGGCTTGTCTGGGTGTCAGAACTTGCGTGGAAACAATAGTGGAAATCGAGTTGGAAGAGTCGTGAAAGCCGTTCAGGAAATCAAAAATAAGCGCAACAAAAATAAGAAATATAACAAAGCCCATCGACTCAAGCATGTTTCAGGACGATCCCTTCTACGATGTTGGAGACATCTTCACATACATCTATGGCTTCCTCAATCCGCTCAAAGATTTCTTTCCATTTAATCAATTCAATCGCATCCTTTTCTTTGAGGAAAAGGTTGGTGATGATGGTTCTCAAAACGACATCGCCCGCGTTTTCCAGAGTGTTGATTTCCACGCAGCCGTCCAAAATCATTTTGGAATTCTTCATCTCGCGCAGGCCATGCACGATTCCTTTGATTTTCTTGATGGCCTGGAACAGAATTTCCGCCTGCTTGATGATTTCGTCATCCGGCTTTTTAACCTTATACATATGGATGCGAATGGCTGTTGCTTCAATGACATCCATAATGCTGTCCATTTTGTTGACCAATGCGTAGATGTCTTCACGGTCAATAGGCGTCAGAAAGGTTTTGTGCATTTTCTCATAGGTCCGATGAGTGATAACATCTGCTTCGTGTTCCAATTCCTTGAGCCTGGCTACTTTTGCTTCCGTATAATCGCGATTTTGGGTCATTTCTAAAAAGAATTGACCGCCTTCTTCGATCTTTTTGGCGAGTTCTTCAAAATATTCAAAAAAATTTTCTTCCTTAGGAAACAGGCGCATAGGCGAATCCTCCTTCTTTCCTCAGATAGGCAACTGGTGACCTTAAAGTCAGCAGTGCTCTAGCGAATTCTCATCAAAAATGCAAGACCTTAAAACAAATTGAGAGCGGATGAATCGTATGATTGTTTGTGATTAAAGGACCTTAGAGTAAATAATTTTACTATCACCGGAGGAATAAAAGTCTTTAAGAACGGCTTCGGGTTTGTAATGACACCTCTCGTAAAAGCGTTGCGTCGACGTGTATTGATCCCGGGAGGATGTTTCCGCATATAAATGCCTACCGCCCATATTCCGGATAAGTTCTTCCGTTTCTTGAAGCAGGTTTTTACCTAAGCCTCGGCCGCGCATCGACTCTGAAACGGCGATCCAGTAAAGGTCATAGCTCCCCGCCGTGGCCGGAATCAAACCATAGCAGGTGTAGCCGACGACTTGACCGTCATCTTCGGCAAACAGGAACTGATAGGAGCTTTGACGGCCGTTTTCAATGCGATCGGTAGCGAGCTCGCAGGCCAGGTCTACTTCTGCGGGCGAAAAATAGCCGCTGGATTGAACGATATTTAGAATTGCCCCGAGATCGGGCGGCTCAATTTCCCTCCGATAGCTGACAGATTTCATAGGAATCATCCATTCTGCGGCAAACCACCGCGAAACATGAAGTAAACTGCGCCGACCATGCAGAGCGCTGCCCAGAGGAAGTCAAGCTTCAGAGGCTGTTTCATATAAAGGGTGGCGAAACCGGCAAAGACGATCATGGTAATGACTTCCTGAATGATCTTGAGTTGGCTTAAGGAATAGTGCTCGAACCCAATGCGGTTAGCCGGCACTTGCAGGACGTATTCAAAAAAGGCAATACCCCAGCTGATCACAACAACGAGATAGAGGGGTTTGCCGTTGAGATTCTTTAAATGGCCATACCAGGCAAAGGTCATGAACAAATTAGAAAAAAATAGCAATACGACGGGCTTTAACACAAAAACGTTTCCTCCTCATCTTCTTAACGCGTCCTGGATGATCAGATTGATTGCCGCGGGGTAGGTAATCGCCGTCCGCTCCAGAGCGGCGGTAAAACCGGCGTCCGGCGATAAGCAGGGATTGGCGTTTATTTCCAGGACAAAGGGATTACCCTGTTGATCCACGCGAAAATCGACGCGGGCGTAACCATGCAAGCCGAACAGCTGCCAGCAGATGAGGGCGATGTCGCGAAGGCGAGCGACAAGATTGACATCCTGCGGCCCGATATCCAGCGTGCGCCTTGTATTATCATATTCAAAAGAATCTTCAACCCACTTTGCGCGATAATCAAGAATCTTCAACTTTTCGGGCGGATAATTCAGAAACAGCATTTCCGCGGGGGGGAGAATCCGGACACCCTTGTCATCGGCGAGAAGCGCGACGTTAAATTCACGTCCCTCGATGTAAGCTTCAGCGAAGCAATCACAGCCGATCTTCTCCTGGCGATTGCGCAGCGCCGTCTTCATGGTTTCCAAATGGGTCGTTGTGACGACGGAGTCATCATCCAGCCCGACGGATGCATCCTCCCCGGAAGGTTTGATTAAGAAAGTACTGCCAGATGAAACACCGGTTGAAAGTCCATCAGAAGTGATCCAGAGAGGCGTTGCAATACCCTCGGCATGGAGGATCTTTTTTGTGAGAGGTTTGTTGGATGTTACAAACAGGGCTTCTGTCCGGCAGCCCGTATACGGCAGCTGTAGAAAGTCCAATAGTGCTGTGGCAAAGTAACTCATGCTTCCTTTTCCGCCTATGGTTTCCACGAGATTGAAAACGACTTGGGGGTTGAAGCGCCGCAGTTGAGAGATGGTGGCGGGCAAATCCATGGTAAAGGGTAAGAGGACCGGTTCATGGCCCAGGGAAATAATTGCATCTGCAACGGCTTGAGCCTGCCTGAGGGTATCCAATTCGTCCTCACTGGCATCGGGTGCGACATCGGTGTGCAGAATGATGATTTTATCCATGCAAGGGGGTTTCCGTCTTCAGGAGCTAGTATTGTGTACCTCTAGTCCGGCGCGCTTTAACGCGGAATTTAAAATGTCGGTGATGAGATCGTGGTATGGTATGCCGATGAGCCTGCACAGTATTGGCAAATCGGAACGGACGGGATTCAAACCGGCGAGAGAATTGACTTCAATAAAATGTGGCACCCCTTGAGCGTCGGAGCGCAGATCAATACGGCCCCCGTCCTGCAACGCGAGGCCGCGCCAGACACGAAGAGATATATGCATAGCTTGCATGGCTTCCGCGTCATCGACGGCGACGTAGCGCACGCGGTTTTCATAGTGCTCTTTATTGTCGTAAGAGTAAGCATGTTGCTCCGCTTCGGGATTCAGGATGACTTCCATCGCGCCCAAAGCGCGTGCATCCTTACCCGTGCCGACGATTCCAACCGTGAACTCCCGTCCGGGCAAATAGCATTCGACGAGGACGGGCTGTTGGAAGGTTTTCAGAAGATTCAGACAAACACAGCGCAGACCGTCAGGGTCGTCAATTTTGCATAGAGCCGTGATGCCTTTGCCCGTGCCTTCCGCTATGGGTTTCGCAAAGAGGGGAAAGGGAAGGTCGACAAGGTCAATATCCTCCGGAGCGGAAACAACGGCGAAGTCCGGCGTGGGAATTCCGAGATCGCGTACAACATGTTTGGTCATGCCTTTATGGAGCGTCAGCGAATGACCGAGCGCATCGGAAAAAGTGTAGGGGATATCGTAAGCGTCCAACAGAGCGGGAACCTGCGCTTCGCGGCCAAAACCGCGCAGGCCCTCGGCAATGTTAAAAACGAGATCCCAGCGATCTCCGGCAGCCAGCCGGCGGTTCAGGGCCTGAATGTGACCGATGCGATCGGTCGTATAGCCGTTTTGCGCAATGACGTCTTCAATTGCGGCGATGGTGTCGGGTTTGTCAAATTCGGCGGTTTCTTCCAGCGAGTAACCTTCGCGCAGGTAATCATCGCGCAGGTCGTAGGTCAGTCCGATGGATAGTTTACGAAAAACGTTGGTTGAAGTGCACTCTGGGTTACCGGACATAATATACTTATATTGATCCTAGTGGATATCCTTGGACTCAGCGTGATTGTCCGGATAGCGGAACACATGGCCCTCATAATTGCGCATCATCAGATCGCCTTTATCCCAACCGATGGCATATTCGGGAAGCAAAGGGATTTTCCCTCCGCCGCCGGGCGCGTCGACGACATAGGTTGGAACGGCATAGCCGGTTGTGTGGCCGCGCAGGCCCTGGATGATATCGAGCCCTTTGCTGATAGGGGTGCGGAAATGAGAGGAGCCGGGAATGGGATCGCATTGATACAGGTAGTAGGGGCGAACGCGAATCTGCAGAAGTCCGTGGACCAATCTGGTCATTGTAGAAACCGAATCGTTGATTCCGGAGAGCAGAACGGTTTGACTGCCGAGAGGAATGCCGGCGTCCGCGAGACGAATACAGGCGGCGCTCATTTCGGGGGTCAGTTCATCCGGATGGGTAATATGAATGCTCATCCAAAGGGGATGATATTTTTTCAACAGGGACGTCAGAGCCGGCGTAATTCTTTGGGGCAGAACGACGGGCGCCTTGGTCCCGATCCGGACCAGTTCGACATGAGGAATGTCCTTGAGTCGCGAAAGCAGCCATTCGAGTCTGTCATCGGACAGCGTCAGGGGATCACCTCCGGACAGGAGCACGTCGCGGATATTGGGATTGGATTCAATATAGGCCAAAGCCTTTTCCCATTTGGCGGTGTCAATAAAACATTGATGCTGCCGCCCAAAGATTCTGGAGCGGGTGCAATAGCGGCAGTAAGTAGCGCAGATGTCGGTGACGAGAAATAATACGCGATCCGGGTAGCGATGGACGATGCCCGGAACGGGAGAGTCGGCGTCTTCGCAGAGCGGATCCTCTTCCTCGCCCTTGGTATGTAAGCATTCATCAACGACGGGGACGACCGAACGCCGCAGCGGCGATGTCGGATCGATCACGGATATGAGGCTGGCGTAGTAAGGGGTAATCGCAACTGGAAGGTCACCGGATGGGTGCATCATCGCCTGGCGTTCGTTATCGGACAGATGTATGATGGCGTCGAGAGTGTGAACATCGCGAATGGCGTTTTGAAATTGCCAGCGCCAGTCAAACCATTCGATGCGGCTTATGTCAGGGTAATGTTTTTTGCGGAAGGCGCGGGAGCGGGGTGAATCTTTAAAGGGAAAATAAAGGCGCTCTGGTCTTGATTTAACCAGGGAAGTCTGCTGATTGCCGGTGGACAACGAAAAAAAATTCGTTGTTTCATTTTGAGCTGTGACAAGACCGGTCCTAGGACCAGGAGGTTCCGCCTCCTCATTAAACAGCGTCTCGTTTTCCATTCACTCTCCTTCCGGAAGCAATCTTCCATTTAAAAAATCAGCCGTTAAGAAGCGGCATTATTAATTTTTGAATTTACGCAAGCAAAAAAATTTGTCAACATTTATTTTGCATTTTCGAGAAAAAATGAAAAAAATTTTTCAAATAAGTTAAGATGCACTTTACGAAGTAAGAAAAATGTGTCTGGTGCAGACGGGTGTGCGGGAAAATTCTTAGGATCATTTTCTAAGCGTCAGGCCGCCGAGGTGATCGAGGGCGGGGAAAAAATGTGAAGGCTGTGGAATGCAGGCAGAGCGTGCTTCGCATAGCGGTCACGCCAGGCACACGACCGGAACAGATCAATAAAGATTATAATGAAAGGACGAGAAGATGCCCGAACTTCCGGAAGTCGAAACTCTCTGCCGTCAGTTGCAGACGATGATAGCGGGGAAAGAAATTCTCGGTTACACGGTTTATGATGAGAAGCTTGGCGCTCTCGGGGATTTAGGGCACTGCAAAGTCAAGGCAGTGCGACGAGACGGAAAGTCAATCGTGCTGAGCCTGGATAATGAGAGATGCATCAGGATCCACTTGCGTATGACGGGACGTCTACTCTGGAGGTGTTGCGAAGAGCGGGAGCCACACACGCGCTGGCGGCTGTGGCTGGAAAACGGGAACATTGCTCTGGTCGATCCGCGTCGTTTCGCTACCGTCCGATTGGAAGATGAGCGAGAGGCGAGTCCGGAGAGAGATTTGCTCATGTGTTTTGACGAAAAGGAATTCCTGCGAAGGCAAGCGCGGCGACGCATCAGCGTGAAAATCCTGCTCCTGGATCAAAGAGCGATTGCAGGCATCGGAAACATTTATGCCTGTGAAATTTTGCATACGGCAGGCATTTCTCCACTGCGGCCGGCGGAGACAGTGTGTGCTGAAGAGTGGAAAAGGATTTTCCGCTGCGGCCGGCGGATTCTGAGAAGTGGGATTCGCAGACGCGGCACATCCATTTCGGACTGGCGTGATCTTTATGGCTCCCCGGGTGAATACCAGCACGAACTTAAGGTCTACGGTAGAGAGGGAAGAGCGTGCGGCACATGCGGGGCATGCGTGGTCCGGATTCGGCAAGGCGGGAGAAGTACGTTTTACTGTGCGGAATGTCAAAAGTGAGCAACATGAGAAAAAATGAATCGGTCGTTGAGAAATTATGTGAAGGGAAAGTCTCAACAGCAGACCTTTGTACTAAGCAGAGGAAAGCATTTCCTGGAAGCGTGAAGACTGACGGCTGATAGCGTTTCGTCAGCCGACGCAACACGGGCGTGCGCCGAATGCGTCTTATTTTTTAGAAATGGCGGTAGTCGACGAAAATGGACGGTAGTGTGGACTGGCGACGAAAACTCGGGGAAGCGAAATTTGTTACGGAGCCGACCGGCTATATGAAAGGGTGTCTTGTTTCGACGCTCATCCGGAAAACCCGGAAATCGGAGGATTCATAGTGCTCCTCCGGGTAGCGGTTATCCGTGATTGGGCGTAAACGATTGGGGCGGAACTTTCACGGGGAAAAATCGTTGTGCATTTTTGCGTTGCCAGACTATAGATCATACGGCGGCAGCAGGATAAGGAACGCGCTTTGCGACGGTCAGGCAAAGCGGGAGAGGGATAACATTGATCTTGTATGGATCAGGTATATTCCGATGGTTCGGGTTGGGCCTTTAGCGTCGCCGGCAAAGACGAAAGAATGAGAGAGGTGGCGCAAAAGAAGACGGCGGAATAGGGGGTAAGTTAAAAAAGACACAATAATATCAATAGGATAAATAATGTGTCGGCGGCAATTTAAGAAATCTGGAAGAAACAGCAATAGATATAAAGGATACTGTCCGAGGGGCTTTGAAGGGTTATTTTATGCAATCGATGGTGGGAAAACGAAGAAAATTCCGTGCGGACTTTTCTTGATGTAGGGTTCGGTCCGAATATTATATTAGGCTGGGAGACGCAATTTGGGACGGCGACGGCGATGTGGTTTTCGGACCTGGCTCCCTCGATGAAAGTGAACGAGGAGCGATCAATTCGGAAATATCGCAGAAAAGGCGCCGCTGCCGGAGAGGGACAGCCGGACAAGGGACGGATAGGTATCGTTTTCTGAGATGAAATTGACAGTGATGCGGTTATTAACAGGGGCATGATCGGAAGAAGGATTGTAGTCCGGTATCGGAGTCGACTACTGCAGATAATAAGAAATATAGAAGAAATGTGAAGAAGACACGCTCAGAGTATTGAAAATTACGAGTCGGAGCGGATGGCACGATGGGGACGTCAGGGGGGCTGTAACTGAGGCGGTAACTATCAGGGAGATGCGGTTCGAGAAAAATAATCTTACGTGAGGAACCTTCTTTCGTGCTGCTTATCCATGCAGTACTAGCTTGGAAGGGGAAATGTTGAAAGAGGCCAGTAGGTCCTCCTTTCAGGTTACGAAGATCGGATTGGAAAATATCCACGGACGGTATTTCCCGCGGTATTTCAGATATGCTTCTGCGCGATAGACGCCAGGTTCTTCAATAGGTAGGGATAAACGCACACCCGTCGAATTGCACAATTGGCGGCCATTCTTGATAATGCGAATGAGGGCCGGCACCGGACATAGGACAATCAATTGTGCATGACGTGAAAAACGTAAACGATCCCCCATGGAGAATTCGTGATTTTCCTGTTTAATGACAAATTGGAATCCATTAGGCTTGCGAAAATAGTCCAGCGAAAAATAGCAGGTACCGTGTAATAGAGAATGATAAACTTGGCCGATGTCATGCTGGCTGTCGCCATTGAATGGTTCTCGGGCGAGGATGTGGGTGGAAATGAATTTTAGAGCCCTGTTAAAGGGAAACGCGACGAATGTCAGACCGAACACTCGTTTTGTACTGGCATGATTATCGAGCTCTCCTATTCCGACGGTTTTCCTACTTTGATTCAGGCTGTCCCATCTCTCCAGCGTAATCGGGCGGGGGCCTTTTAAGAAGTAAGCGGGGAAGAGAAAGCTTAGGAACGCGGTAAAATAACCATTCAGGCTTTTTTGCCAGTCGGTCATGAAATCCCATACGCCAATTCCTGCGTAGGAGTTAACTTTCCAGTCAGTCCAGGGATAATGTTTCACGTGAAACATTTCTGTTCCTTCGTGATCGGGATGGGCAATAAAGCCGAATCCCCCCAATTCATTTACGGCATCAATGTATTTCTGCGGCTCTTTGCCCTCATGGTCGGCGCCGTAAGAAACAGGCTTGTCCGTTCTAAAGGCCAGATAATGGCAAAATCGCGGTGCAATTTCTTCTCCAACTATGACCAGGGTTCTCCCCTGCCAGCCCTCCCAACCCTCATTTCTGGCCTGCAGATGGTCATGGTCCGTCAACATTAAAAAATCAATGCCGACTTTTTGAGCGGCAGAGACGATCTTCTCCATTGAAGTATGACCGTCATACGAAAAAGACGAATGCAGATGAATGATTCCTCTGTAGTCGAAAAGGTTCATAGGCAATCTACTAAAAGCATCTGGGGAACTGTGTCGCGGCTCAACAATACTATCTTGCTGCCTTCCTCCCGGCGACGCGGATAAAAAAGGCAGCCCTGAATAAAAGGCTGCCTCGATAGCGACGCATTACGGCCACTGGAGAAATTTATTCAGTTCTCATTGCTACAAAGAAACTCGATCGGCCTCGCTTAATCAAAAGCGTAACACTCTTCTTTTCCGTAGCCTTGGCCATCTCACGATTAAAATCTTTGAGCGACGAAACCTTGACTCGATTAACTTGAACGATCACATCCTGAGGCTGGATGCCGACCTCATCAGCAGGGCTTCCGCTTTCGACATCGGTCACGATGACACCTTCACGTGCTATCCCCAGTTGCCGGGCGATCTCCGGTGTTATGTCTTGTGCACTGATGCCGAAGCGTCCCTTCCCAGACTTTTCCGCCGCCGCCGTAACACTTTCTTTCCGCTCGGCGACCGTCACCTGAAAACTGATTTCCTTACCGTCGCGAATTCCTTTCAGGTTAATCTTTTGACCCACATGCAAGGTAGCGATCGTCAGTAACAAATCATGCGTATCTTTAACGGCTTTTCCGTTAATTTCTGTAATGATATCTCCAACTTTAATGCCGGCCTGATCTGCCGGATCACCTTTGAAAACATCGGAGACAAGAGCCCCGTTCTTATTTTTGTGATTCAAATTTTTGGCGATATCGTCCGAAATATCCTGCACGGATATGCCCAGCCATCCGCGCGTCACTTTACCCTTCGTTTTCAAATCGGCAAGAATGCTTTTAGCCATATTGATGGGAATTGCAAAACCGATGCCCTGACCCTGAGCAACAATTGCCGTATTTATTCCAATGACTTTTGCATCCATGCTGAACAACGGCCCGCCACTGTTGCCCGGATTGATGGACGCATCCGTCTGAATGAAATTATCATAAGGTCCTGCGCCGATGACACGGCCCTTTGCACTGACGATTCCGGCTGTCACCGTTGCATTCAGACCAAAAGGATTGCCGATGGCGATTACCCATTCACCGACTCTGACTTTATCGGAATCGCCGATCTCGGCGACCGGAAGACTGTTGTCCGGTTTGATCTTAATCAGCGCGATATCCGTATTCACGTCGGTACCGATCACTTTTGCCTCATATTCCTTGCCATCGGACGTCTTCACGAGAATCTTATCCGCCTGCTCCACGACATGACTATTCGTGAAGATATAACCGTCATTGCTGATGATGAATCCCGACCCCAGGCTGCGTTGTTTAAATTCTCGGCGGGGCATATCTCCAAAAAAACGATCAAAAAAATCATCTCCAAAGGGGGATCCCCCGAAAGGGGCCCCGAATCCTCCCCGGCCCTTGTACGTTTTTGATGTGCTGATGTTCACAACGGCGGGTTTGACGCGCTCCGCAAGATCAGAAAACGAAAGAGGCGTCTTAAAGGCCGATTCTGACGATGATGGAACAGCCTGTGCCGCCGTTATTTCCGGAGCCCCCGTCGTTGTAAAAGATGATCGCAAAACCCCGACCAACGATACGATGAAAAATGCGACCAGAAAGGCCATCAGGAACATGAAAAAACTTTTTCGATTAGAATTCTTCATTTCTATCCTCCACTATGAGCGCACAAACCCGGTGCAATTCATTCTTGCCTTGAACAATTAATGTATCTGAATATAACGACAACTACCGTCTTGTCAACGCTAAAAGCGCATTGATCACGACGTTTGAAGTATCATCTCTCCTGTGTTAAGATCACGCTGGCATCGTGGAGAAGAAGATCATGTCCTTCTGGGAAAACTTGGGGCGTCAAGCCATCCTGATACTGACGGCATTTACGGATAATGCAACGTTTGTCGGCAAAGTCTTTCTGCGCATCTTCAAACGCAAAACCTACAGCAGCGCTATGCGCGAAATTCTGCTGAATCAGATCTATTTTACTTCAGTGCAAATTCTCCCGATCTTTCTTCTTGTATCCGTCACTTTCGGATCACTGATCATTGGAATCATCTTTACACTGCTCAAGGAATTCGGACTTACCGAATTCATCGGTCACGTCTTGATGGGTTTGATTGTCACGGAATTATCACCTTTCCTGACCGTCCTTCTCATTACATTGAGATCCAGTGCAGCGATCAACACGGAAATGGCGGTGATGAAAGTCAACAAAGAAATAAGGACCTTGGAGACTTTTCGCATTGACGTCATCGACTACCTGCTCATGCCCCGCATTATAAACGGCATCATCTCCATAATTCTCCTGAGCAGTCTCTTTTCAATTGTTTTACTGGCAAGCGGTATCCTTTTCTCCGGGCTGATATTCGGTATGAGTCCGGACATTTATACAAATCTCCTATTAAATTCGACTAATTTTTCTGATATATTAATTGCATTGCTCAAGTGCGCCGTTTATGGATTCTTTATTACTTTAATCCCTATTCGCTATGGCTTGCGGGCATCACATGAATTGACAAGCATCCCGGTAGCGGTGTCCGGTGGGATGGTCAACGTATTTACAGCCATACTGTTCATTGAGGTGCTGTCATTACTGACAAAATTATTCTAAATCTTTTCGATAGCGAACAGGCGCTCAATCAGTCGGTCAGTCATTTCCTGAAGGAGCATCCCCCTCAGGCCGCACTGGTTTCAGTGGATGTCCCGCTGATATCCAATCAGGACGTCCTTACAAATATCGCTCTGATTAAGGAGTATCACGAAAATATGTCCAAACAAAGGGCTGAACGGCTCTCGCTCGAATACTTGGGACGACTAGGCATTGCCGAGATAGTCCACAAGCGCAATCCGGCTTTAACGCCTGAAGAGAGGTTCAGTGTCATGCTGCTGAGGGCCGCGATGGTGCGCGACGCGATGATTCTGATCGATCGGCCCTTTCTGCTTGTGCCCCACTTGAAGGACGTTCAATTCATTACGGACGCTTTAAAAAAAATTGACGACTTATACATAAGCTGTCATATATACGATTACCAATGGACGAAAGAAAAATACGGTGATTTATGAAGATGAGCCGTGAATTAAAGGTCGGCCTGTTTATCGGATGCACTGCAATCTTAATTATTGCTGCTCTGACCTACTTGGCAATAGGAAAAGGCATCTTCGAAACAATGCATACCTTTACTCTTTCTTCCAAATCCGGTGACGGCTTTACGGAAGGGATGCCGGTGGATTTCTCCGGCTTCAAGATAGGCAAAGTTCAAGCTCTGGAACTCAGTGATCAAGGCATTGTTCTTATTAAGATCAAAATTCCCAGCCGCCACGTAAAATGGATCAGATCCAACAGTACGTTTATTTTGTACCGGCCCTTAATCGGTTCAGCCCGCATTGTAGTCAATACAACTGATTTGAAAAGTCCTCCCCTCGACGCCGACAAACTTCCGGAAGTTACCATCGTCAATGATATTAATGATGCGATCGCCAAAATTGAACCTGTGCTGGAGAGAGTGACCCAGATCGCCGACAACGTTGAACGCCTGACGCGCAATCTCTCTGATCCGAAGGGCGATCTCAGCCGCGTCCTGGGAAATGCCGAAAAAATCACAACAAGTCTGGCATCAAAAAAATCGCTTGTAGAAATGGCCGTTTCCGATGAAGAAAGCGTCAGAGCTTTGCATGACTCTCTGAAGAAGCTCAAAAATATTACGAATACGGTCGATCGTATTCTCATCAAAGTGGATACAATGGCCGATAAGACAGACCATCAAATATACGGCCACGAGGGCACCCTGCCGCAAGTCAATATTATTCTGAAAGACATTGTCGGAAAATTGCGCAAGCTCGATAAAACTGTTGATGACGTGAACAAAATAAGCTCCAATGCCTCGGAGGGCATGAAAGACTTTCATATCCTTCGCTCAGAAATCGATGATTTGGTCAAGTCGCTGGATGACATTGTCAAAAAGCTGGATGCCCTTCTCGGATCGAAAAAATCCCCGGAGTTTAAGGTGCCATGAAGAAACTATTGTCCTTCATAGCAGTGTTGCTTGTTTGTGCCTGCGCAGCCACCACTCCGGCGCCGGTTTGGAAGGAAAATGCTTATCGCCAGCTTGATGAGTATAAGACCAGTTTCCTGACCGGCAAAGAGGCGTCCACCGAGCCTCATTTTGCGAAAGCCAGACGAGAAATTGCTGCCGGCAACGACCTGAAACTCCTGTCCGTTGCTTACCTCACGCAATACGCGCTTCATACCGCAGCGCTGGAAGGCTTTGATGCCGGCGATTTTGCCAGACTGTATCGTCTGGAACCCAACCCGGCCGATATGGCCTATTGTCATTTCCTAAAAGGAAACTTCAGTGCCGTGGATGCAGGACTGCTGCCGCCTCGATACGCCGGTGTTCTGAAAGCAGCGTCCGCCAATGATTTGAAGATGGCCGCACGGGAACTTGCCGCCATTGATGATCCCCTTTCGCGTTTGATCGCCTGTGGTGTCTGGGTGAGATACTTACCCGCAAGTGAGGAGATTCTTCAATTGGGTATAGCGACGGCATCAACGAATGGCTGGCAAAAACCGCTTTGGTCCTATCTCGGCAAACTTCATGAGTATTATCTCGAGAACGGAGAAAGGAATAAAGCAGTTGCCGTTAAAGAGAGGCTCCATCTCTTAAAGAAAGACTGAGCTGGGAAGGCATCATAATATTATTAATAATTACGGTAGCTTGCTATTATTAAAAGATCGGAG
>SBEK01000444.1:478-1051 GCA_009668925.1 Deltaproteobacteria bacterium | reverse complement strand
TTTCAAACCCCCGCACCACCATGGCCGGGACACCGGCGGCGCGAAGCAGTTTCTCAACTTCATCCAAATGGTCAAATGCTTCCAGCCATTCCTCGATCACTTGATGGACGAAGGGGGCGCCGGTATAAGAATTTCGTTTTTTAAGTTCATTCGTCCGCTCATCGGTCGAGAGCCATGCATAATCGGGCCCCATCGCCTGGACCAGCTTTTCCCAAAGGTTATTGGTGATGGCTCCGATGGCTATAAAGCCGTCATTGCCCTTCAGTAAGCCGAAAGGCGCATAGCCCGCGTACAACCGGGTTTGCTTTACCGGGGGTACGGTCCGGTTGCTGAAGAGATAACCTGCCGGATTGCCTTCGTGGCAATGGAAAAGGCAATCGGTCATCGAGATGTCAATCTCCTGGCCTTTGCCCGTTTTTTCCCGATAATAAAGAGCCGCCAGAATCGCCGTCGTCGCGTGAATCGCCGCGTTGGAATCCCCGATGGCCACGGGCGCCGGCATCGCCGGGTCGCACTGGCCGCACCAGCCGCTTGCCGCCTGCGCAATGATGTCGAACCCGGGTTCGACATCAT
>SBEK01000444.1:0-468 GCA_009668925.1 Deltaproteobacteria bacterium | reverse complement strand
AACCCGTAAGGCCAAAACAGGAAATGTTGCAGTAAATGATGTGCGGATTGATCTTCCTCAAATCTTCATAGCCCAGGTGCAGGCTTTTCAATGCCCCCGGCGCCATGTTGGAAAGGACGATGTCGGTTGTCTTAGCCAGGTCATAAATGATTTTCAAACCTTTTTCGCTTTTCAAATTAATCGAAAGACTCTTCTTCCCCCGGTTTACGAAAACAGAGTAACTGCTCTGAGAGACACCCTGCCGTTCTATGAGCAAGTTGTAGTGTCGCTCATGCGCTCCAGCTTCCGGAGGTTCAATTTTTATGACTTCCGCCCCCAGGTCAGCGAGCTGGCGTGAGGCAAACGGTCCTGCCATAACCCATGTAAAATCGAGAATTTTCAACCCTTTCAATGCATGTTGATCATTCGTCATTTGTGAAATACTCCACTTTCTTTTTAATAATCGAGGTATCCCGGATCTTCGACGCG
>SBEK01000233.1 GCA_009668925.1 Deltaproteobacteria bacterium | reverse complement strand
CGACACGACAGCCTCCTGAACCGACGGGATTGACTTTTCTTCATACTTAAAGTAATCAACTGAACCATTAGAAATATTTCTTTTACCGGGGGAGGCAACACGAGAATGAGGAAAGCATTTCAGCAGCTTCTTGCTGTGTCCTCTCTTTTAATTTTGCTGCTTCCCGTCTGCGCATTCTCTGAGCGTGAAGACACGGCGCAACTGACCTTCAGCAAGAAGAGCGCCGCTAAAAATGCCACGATGACATATTCCGTTCAAAAAGGAGACGTTCTTTCCGCAATTATTCGCCGGCTGCCGGGCATTACCGAGCGCGACATCCCGCACTACTACCAGCTGACCAAGGAGCTGAATCCCGATATCACCGATTTGGACAAACTATACGAGGGACAGAACATCAGGCTGCCCGTTAAGAGCCCTGCCGCCCCCGGAGACACCGCATCCTCTTTCGCGGCACCGGCGCCGGAGGCAACAGGATCTCAAACCTATCATGTCAGAAAAGGCGACACTCTGATCCGGATTGCCCGTCGCGAACTCCACGTCGCATCGCGCACGCAAACTACTCTGCTCGTCATCAAATCGATGAACCCGAACATCAGAGACGTCAATAAGATCTATGTCGGTCAGATGCTTCGCCTCCCGGACCGTACCGGAGGACCCGCGGCGAACCGGGCCGTTCCCGATAAGAGTCAATCCGTGACGCGCGAGACCGAGTCGCCCCTTTCGGACAGTACGGATGCCAAGGCGAAAGATTCCATTATTTTGACGCCCGCCGAACGCATAGCCGTCATCAAACACATCATCGCCCAAATGAAGGGCAACATGATCACCACCGGGAATTATTACCTGCCGGTATCCCGAACCGAACAGCTGACCATCGACTGCGCCACCATTCCCGTTATTGAATTTGAAGACCAGACGACGGTCCTGCTGGACCTGCACAATCGCGCCAATGCTCAGCTCAAGAAAATAATCGGCGATCGTTGGCGCAGCCATCATCTGGTCAAGATTGACGACAAAGACGACATCATCGTCATGCTGAAGAAGATATTCAGTATCTCCAAAACCTACGAGATAACCAAATCGCAAAGTCCTCTTTCGATCGGCTCGGTCCCCCCGATGGAAGTTCTTGTGGACTGGATCATCACCAGAAAAAATACAGGAAAGTCCACGTCCTTAAATCAGGGACTGCGGTTCGTTTATGAGGATAGTGGATTGCTGCCGCGGGCCGTCGTGAATTACGCCAAACAAAATTCCTGGATCATCACGGAAATTTCACAGGAGCGCGGCCTGGCTGCCAAGCCGGAGGAAATTTATTCGCTCCCGCCGCTGACGGTTCTTCCGACGTCTTCGTCCAGAGAGTTTGCCTTTGCCCTGATTTCCTATTTGGGCATCCCGGGAGAAAAGGACGCGGATGTCAAAATTTTTAATATTGAGAAAGACGGATTCAATCTTTCCATCAAAGCGGACGTCGTCGTTACGCGCGGCGAAAAAAAGATCCTTATCTTCTCGCGCAATCTGCCGCCCCAGTTCATCCAGATTCTGGAGAAGAGCGGCAGCGAACTCATCTTCGTAAGCGATCAGGACGACCCCGTCAAAAATATGGAAAAACTTCTGCGCGGTTTCAGTTTTGTTTTTACCTCCGGATATTTTACGTTTTCCGGCCTGGACAAAAACCAGCCGCCTTACCACTTCGGTTTCAACGGCACAAAAATCAAAACGGATCAGAGTCTCTATGTCGTGAATTTCGACTTCAATTCCGAAATACGCGGCTTGATGCAGGAAACATGGTCAACCCAGATCATCCGCTATTGACCATTCACCGCCGAAGACATCATTTCTCAGGGTGCTGCGAATCAGCCTTCCGGCGCTCTTAAGTTTAGATTGGATTTTTTTAACGATGGCAAAAGCAATCGCCCTGCTGTCCGGCGGACTGGACAGCATCCTGGCCGTGAAACTGGTCCAAAAACAAAGGATCGACGTTACCGGCCTGACCTATACGACGCCCTTCTTCGGAGCCGATAAAGCACAGGCTGCGGCCGATCAAATCGGTTTGCCCCTGGTCATTAGCGACATCACGGCGGAGCATTTGCAGATGCTTAAGGCCCCTCGTTACGGCTATGGCAAGAACATGAATCCTTGCATTGACTGTCATACGCTGATGCTGCATCTTGCCGGGAGGAAGATGGAAGAAACCGGAGCGGCATTTCTCGTGACGGGCGAGGTCCTGGGTCAACGGCCCATGTCTCAAACCCGGCAATCCCTTTATGTCGTTGCCAAGAATTCGGGTTACGCCGACTACATCCTCAGGCCGCTCTCCGGACAACTTCTTGACCCGATCAAAGCGGAGCGCGACGGCATCGTCGACCGCCGGCAGCTTTTGGATATTTCGGGACGGGGACGAAAGGAGCAAATGCGCCTGGCGGTTGAATTCGGCATCCGGCGGTATCCCCCGCCTGCCGGCGGTTGTCTCCTGACCGACCCGATGTTTTCACGAAGGTTGCGTGATCTTATGGCTCGGGCTGAGGACCGGCAAGCCAGAGATTATGATCTTCTGAAGTATGGCCGGCATTTTCGAACTCCTCTCGGCGTAAAAATTATCGTCGGCCGCAATCATGCCGATAACGATTCCCTGCGCCGCCTGACCGGCGACGATGATCTGGTGCTCAACATGGCCGGTCATCCGGGTCCTTATGTTCTCATCCCCTACGGTAGCGCTTCAGCAAAAGAATTCGCCGCAGCTTTATGCGTCCGATACTCCGATGCGCCGGCCGGCCGGGAAGCCGAAGTCATTTGCAGTTTCCGGGGGCATACGACGTCGCTGATGAGCGCCGCGGCGTCGAAAGAGGAATGCGAGTCCCGGATCATGTAATCTACTCTCGGGGGGACGAAAACGGATTCAGCGTTTGCGCGGTGTTCTGCCGGCGCGGTGCCCGGGACGTAAAAGATCATTGACGCTTTTGACCGGATTGAAAACCGCCAGCGGCAACTCAACAAAGACCGTATTCCAGTAAGCCATGCCTCCGTTCCAGAGCCCCGGCAGCTCCTGAGCTTGGAGACGGCGCCCCTTTTCCGTTTTGGAGCTTATGGAATAAGCGTCCCGATTGACAAAATCGGCCAGAGCGAATTTTTCTCCCAGATAATTTTTCGTGCAGCACACCATATCGACCGGATTAAAATAGGAAGCCTGCATCCAGATCTTCGCCTGTCTTCCCAGACGCCGGTCGACCTGGAAAGATTCAATAATCTGCAGCGTACTGGACTGATCGCCTTCCCGAACCCAGAAGGGGCCGCCTCCCGGCTCGCCTTCGTTTCGCACCACCCCGCAGACCCGCAGCGGACGATTCAATCGTTGAAATATCCACTTCCTTTTATCGCCGGGCGTCCACCTGGAAAACCCCCGCGGAACGGTTGCGTGAAATTCCGAGCGGCAAAAGTCGGCCATGCTGACCACGTCGCCCGCTCCGGGCCGGCCCTCCAGAAGCAGCTCAAGCATCGTGAATACACGACGCCGCAATTCCATAGCCAGCCCCCCGAGCATTTTCTGGTAAGGCAAAATTTTTTTTTGCCGGGCAACGGGGGCGATATTGTCGATATTTTTGATATAGATGAGATCGGCATCCAGAGTCTGAAGGTTCTGAAGCAAAGCGCCATGCCCGCCGGGTCTGAAAACCAGACGGCCGTCGTCATCCCGAAACGGCAGGTTATGCTCATCAGCGGCCACAATTGCCGTTGCCGGCGACTGGATCGACAGCCCGATGTCCCATCGAACGTTTAAACGCTTTTCATATTCAGGAAGTATCGATCTCAAGAGCGATTGCATCGTCCGCACATGCTCCTCGGAAATCGTCAGATGCACCCGGCAGAGCCCTGCGCGGCGGCCGATGAAAGCGGCGGCCTCTTCGAGATGTTCTTCCAGAGCCGTCCGCACTTCACCGTCCGGATATGCATGAAAAGGAATCAGCGCCTTGGGGAGCCACCCGAAGCGGAGACCCTCAGGAAGGAGAATATGATCCAGGACCGGACGGATCTTTTTTTCTCTCATCAGCGAGCGGATTCGGCGGTCCCTCCGAAGCATTGAAATGAAGGGCATTTTATCAAGATCAGCAAAAAAAGACCTGTCCAGCGACGCGCTTCCGAAGCTGCCCCGCTCGGCCGCCGCATACCACGAAGCAAACATCCGGCTTGCGGCTCCCGACGCCGGCACAAATTTCACAATGCGGTGATTCTGAACTTCGCGGTCATAGAGCGTGACAAAACGCCGCCGCTGGGCTGCCGTATAAGACCGAATGCCGTCACCCGCACTGCAGGGTCGGATGAGTTTGACAAATCGTGAACCGCGACAATACGTCGCCAGCTGCCCCCGCACATCGGAAGACGTGAGGCCCAGCGCCTTCATCTGTTCCAGATCCATTTTATTGAAAGAGTAGTGCTTATTCATCCCGGATTTACCGTCTCCAAAGCTTTGCCCGCTGCCGATTGTTACTGCCTTAACATCATCGAGACAGGTTGACAAGCTCCAATGCGGCGGCCCGAAGCCCGGTCGAATTTGTACATGGATTGCGTCTTGACGCGGCCCATCTTTTCAAGTAGTAAATTTGCACCATCTTATACGGGAGGGCAGAATGAAAAATAAACTTATTTCCCGGCGGGTTTTGATCCTCCTGTTCTTACTGATCATGGGAACGGTTTCGACGGCGCTCGCCGCCGAGACGATCAAAATCGGCGTCGCCGGTTCGCATACCGGCGACTTGGCGTCATACGGGATTCCCACAATTCACGCCGCCGAGCTGGTCGTCAAGAAAGTGAATGCGCAGGGCGGAATTGCCGGGAAAAAACTTGTACTGCTGATTG
>SBEK01000026.1 GCA_009668925.1 Deltaproteobacteria bacterium | reverse complement strand
CTGCTCTATCGGGCCGGAGATGCTGTCCAGATGGGTCTTCAGCGCGGCAAGCGACGTCGCGTCGTCGAACGGACTGGCGACGATGTTGTATTCTTCGGCAAATACGGCGGCGAGCGCCGTGGCGATGTCCGGATCGACCGATCCCGGGGTGGTTGCCGTAAATGTTGCTGTGGTGGCCGTGGCCGTGACGATCGCCTCAAAATCAATTTGATTGGCGACGGTACCCTTGTTTTTTGCTGTGAACACGATAGTTCCGGCATTGTGCGTCGTGGTGAAGGGCAAAGACGAATCATTGTCCAGCGCGGCTTTAAGCGCGGTGCCGATAACCGTCGGCGTATCGCCTGAGGCAATACCGATCTGATAGCGCGTATTGCCGACATAAAGCGTCAATGTACCGCTGGACGTCGCATTGTTGGCGATGGCCAGGGTGTGGACGCGGGCAACGGGCGCGGTGGCTGAATCGTCCAGGGCGCAGACGGACAGGTCCAGATAGGCGTTGGCCTTGATCGCGGCGCGCACCATCAGGTGGGCGATGGAGCCCGCGCCGAAATAAGCAGCCGCTTCGGCGTCGGAAAATACCTGCGTGGGAATTAGCGCGGCTATCGTGCCGCCGGTGAGCCGTTGGGCGATGATCAGCAGGCGCTGTCTGTTCGAGGGCAGCGTGCGCACGGCCAGTGCGGTGTTGAATTCAAAATACTTGCCCGGCTTGCGGATCGAGCTGGGAATCGAATCGAATGAAATATTTTTTGAAGCCATTATTTTTTACCTCCCTTTTTTTCTGCGGTTTCGACGATCTCTGATGCCTTTTCAATTACCAGCGAGCCGTCGGCCACCAGGCGGCGGTAATAGACGCTGTCCGGAACCTCCTCCGTCTTGCTGTCGGTAATGTATTCGCGCGGCTTGCCTTCTTTCGGGCATCTTGCGCCTGGTACTGCTTGTACTTTCATGCGGTCCTCCTTTACGATCCCAGCGTTATTTCATCGGTTGCGTCGGCACTATCGTCGTCCGCCGGATCTTGCAGATAATAATTCAGTCCGATTCTGAGTAGATCTTTCGCCTCTTCATCCGATGCGGCCGAGATAATGAAGCCGGTTTCAAATTCCAGTTGAAAGACGACCTTGCCCTCCAGGGCCTCCTGTTCTTCGGTGATGTGGTCCAGGCGCTTCGGCCTGAGCGGATCGATGGCCAGATCAAACGTGCGGCCCACCAGGAGCGCCACAAGCGCTTCCATGATGGGATAGACGCCTCTCCTGCGATCGGCGACACTTTTCAAATTCTGAAAAGTCGCCACGACAAAGACCTGCGCCGTGATCTTGTAATGCTGCGCCACGCGGGCAAATGCGCCGTTACCCATGATGACATCGACGCCCGGCAGTTTGAGCGATGTCGGAGAGTGCGCCTGGTCAATCTCTATCCGGGACACGGATTCCAGCCGGTCCTTCAAATGCGCCGCGATGGCTTCTTCGATGTCCGTCAGCATTAAATCCCCCTAACTCCCCCTTTACGAAAGGAAGAGGCTAAAACCCCGTCATTTTATCGCGTGTGAACACGCGATCGCTTACAGGTTTGTTCGATTCGGCCCCGCCTGCAGACGTGGCGGCGGGCGGCGGATCGGCGACGCCCAACGATAATAGCCCGCGCGATATGTCTTTCAGTTTGGCGATGGCCTTGTCATAAGCCTTTTCGATCTTCTCCGGGACGGTGCGCCGCTTATAGAGATAATACACGGCAATCTCGATCGAGAGCGCTTTCACAACAGCGGGCACAGTCACGAAGGGCACCGTGTAGCGAGCGCCGCAATACCCGTCGATTTCCGCATCCGCCTGGGCGATGGCCGCCGTAACGGAAGCCTGATTGATCACACCGGCGTTGTCGTCGTCGGTCAGTTGGATGAGAACGTCTTCGCTTATTGCTGCGGTGATATCCGCTTGTGAACAATACATGCCTACTCCTTGATCACAGCGTCGATTATTTTGAGCGTAAACTTCATGGCGGTCAGGCGCTGCGTGCCGTTGCGTAATTCAATTTCGGCCGGATACCGGCCCCGTATGGCCGTATCAATCGCCGTTAAATCGATGTATCCCGCACCCTCTGCGGCATCCGACCAGGCACCGGCTTTGGGTGCGATTGCATAGGCCGTGTCGCCCAGCGCCGCCTTAGCGCCGAAATACGGCGTCCAGCCGGTATAATCCGCACCCAGATCGAAAATTATCCGGGGCGTGTCGCCCTGGACGATGACTACCTCGCGATTTTTAACTGCCGTGGCCGTGTAGACAACGCCCTGCATGACGGGCAGGACGTACGGCGTGGCCAGTGCAGCCAGGCGGCTGTCATCAGTGAGCAGAGGATTGATCGGGATTGCCGCGATCGCGCTCACGAGGGCATCCACGCGCGCGTCCGTCGCCAGCAGCGGATCGGTCGGAATAAGGAGAATGCGCGCCAGCTCAGCGGCGATCGCCGCTCTGACCGCAGCGGCTGTCGTCGCTTGCGTATCCGCAGACAGACCCATGATCGATCCCACGGCTGCCGGAGATCCAGGTATCAAGTCCGTCCGTCCTTGAATAGCCGCAAGCGCGGATGTTACGGCATCAAGCTCGACGTCCAGCTTATCCGAACCGTAGAGCGAGTCGTAAACATTTGCAGGCAGGATGATGAATTCCTGCCAGACGGCGAGGCACGTGACCGGATCGGTGTAGACGACCAGCAGGCGGCCGAGCGTGTTGGTATCGGTGGCATCGAGCGTTACACTGTAAAATCCGTGCGCATCATACGTTGTGGCGGTTACTGTCGCGTGCCGGACGGCCAGCGTTCCACCGTTTTTGCTGAGCATGATGCCCGTTGATGCATGATCCAACGCCGAGACGAGCCCGGTTTCCAGCGTAACGCCGTCCTCAAAATCAACGAAAGGACCGAGCTTGATGACTGCCGATGTCGATTGTTTTAAATATTTCATTGTGCCCTCAAACGGCGATGATGCATCGCCTGTCTGGCAATACCTCGGGTTTCGAGAGATCCGAAGGCTCCATAGACGGGTTCGATCGCCGTCCATTTTCGGGCGATGAAATTGTCTATCCAATAATGGGTAGTGTTTGATACGGAATACATGGTATTTCGAACGGCATTCGACAAATAATTGGAATTATACATCGCCGCGCCAGTCTTGATGACCGTGCCATTCAGCACGATATCGAACGTGCCTGCCGTCCAGTTAAAATTGCGCAATTCAAATAGAAACCATGTATTCAATCCAATGAAGGCACCCGTCGAATATTTTATGCCGCCAGAATAATAATAAATGTAGTTATTTTTGTTGATTATCGGATAGGTACATTTCGCCCCATTAAAAAAAAGAAGCGGATATATTTCTTCGACTTCGTCCCGATTGATCCGCTCCTGGATCGCTATGTCACTAGCCGCCTGTAGAGTCAGATTGGCAGCTCCGCCAGCGCCCACGGCACCGACATGCTTCATGCTCCGCGTTCCGGCGAATGCCCGCTCTGTCGAAATGTGCACATGCGAGACACTTTCGACCCACGGGCTGGAGATGGTGTCTCCGTCTGCGCCGCGCTCGAAATCGTCATAAATGATGTACGTGTTTGCCGCATTGCTTGCGGACGAGGCATTGCTGTTTCCGAAATACAAATAGAACGGCGTTGACGATACTCCTATGGTGTCGTATTCAATGACCACGGATGCCAAGCGGTTGGGCGTCGTGCCGGTAATTGATTCGATGTAATAGTCCAGTAGCGTCTGGCCATCAGACGGTGTCAGCCGCAAATCCGCAAATGACGAAAGGCAGAGCCCCTCGCAATGGATATCCGCCCCTGCCGCCCCCGACGATTCACCCACCAGCAATCGCTTTTGGTAATTGGTGAGCGCACCCGAGGCATGCGACACGGGTATCAATTTGCGATATTTCCAGCCTGCCAGCCACGCCATGATTTGATCCTTATTCCGTCGCCGGCGTTAAAGACACCTGGCGCAATGCGCGCAGTTGTTCCCGCAGATTGGCCTTCTCGGTCTGCAATGCGTGTTCTTTCGCGTCAAATTCCGCCGAAGCTGCCGTGCGCTCATTTTGCAGAGCGGCGATCGCTCCGTCGACCGCTTCCATCTTCTGCGCGATGTCCGTCGCCTGCGCCAGTGCCTCAGGGCTTAATTCGCCGTAATTTACCTGGAACATTGTGGCCTCCTATTTTTTCCCTTTTTCCGCGATGACTTCCACAATCAGCATGGGCTCGGCCTTGAGCGCGGCGAGCTGCTCGCGCGTGAATTTATTGTCCGCGTATTCCTTCGGATCTTTCGTGTGCGCCATACCGGCGCGCCGGAAGCCGTCCTGCTTGGCTGTGATTCTGATCATGTGATCCTCCTGATTTAAGAGCGGCGCGGTCAGGGACCGCGCCCTACAAACGGTTGATTAACCTAACCCGGTGCTGCCCCAGGACATCTGCCAGAAGCCATAACCTCCGGCCGCACGGGCTTCCGCACCGAAACGGAATTTTTTGCGCATGAAAACGTTGTCATTCTGCGCGTCGGTCTGTTCAACAAATACCGGGGCTTTGCGTTCCTGATAGATAAACGGTTTCACGGGCATGCTTGTGCAATGCAGGAACCAGGCTGTAGTCGAGGTTAGGCGCGAATTGACGACCAGTTCTGCCGTTTTAAAGTACGGATTGGGCGTGTCATCGGCCAGCTTCTCCATTTCGACCAGCCGCTTGCCCTGAATCTCCAGCGCCGGAGGCACTTCCAGAACGTTGGGAATCAATCCCAGCGGCCGGCCTTCGTCATCGGTATAACTCATGATGGCCGTGCGCGCTGCGCCATAGCCCGCCAAAGCCAGCGCCTGCGTTGCTCCGGAAAGCACAGCGGTGCCTTTATTCGACGTTGATGTCTTGGCCTCACCGACCGGGTGATCCGTGTCGTAGTAATACTGCCCGTCATAGCACTTGTTGACGAAGGCTTTATTTTTCAAGTCCGCCACGATTTCATCGGGCAACTGTTTGGCACTGAAGCCAGCCATCTGCGCCTGCGGCGCGTATATGCCCAGGGTGTCGTCTTCGATGTTGTTGCGGTCCACTTCTACCGTGGCCTCCCAGTCATCATTGACGACGGTGTACTTGAATGCCTCCAAGGCTTTAACCGCCTTGTCGCCGATCCACTTTTTCATCTTGGGAAACATGGACAGCCAGGCATAATCATTCTGGCTGGACCCGCTGGGTACCAGCATGGCGGTTTTCTGCCACTGGCTGGGCGCGGCGTCGAACGCGTTATTGAACATGGTCTTCAGGCTGACAAAGACCGCCGCGATGGTCGCTTGATTGATTAACATGAGAATTCCTCCTTCTCGATTGAATATTTATTCAGTAGCGGCGCGGCCAGAGACCGCGCCCCTGTGTACGCTGTTAAGCCGTGAGCAGCTTCTTCTTGTACTCGATCCACGCCGCCAACATGATCACGTCATCCGTGCCCAACGTGCCGTCCTTCGGTTTGATGGTCAGTTCGATCGCCGCCGGGTAAGCAGCCAGATCCGCGAGCGCGAGCGCCAGAGTAACTTCCTGAATGTGCTTGGCCGTGTCGTCTCCGACCATTGCCCCGGTGTCGCCGCCGAATGTCAAATCTGCATCGTAGGCCGCGTCTTTGACGTTGTTGAAAGCGCCGATGGTGAACTTGGTCGCATCGCCCACGGTCGCACCGGTTTTAGCCGCCAGTATATGCAGCACCGCGTTGGCCGTCACATCCATGTCGGGCGGAACGATGACTTTCGATCCCACCGCGCCGGGCGTGGCGTGATTATTCCACCTGATGCCGAGGCCCTTTGCCGTGACACAGAAGCCGGGCGTGACACTGTCCCCATCGGCGAAGGCGGCCAGGGCCGCGCCGGCTGAGGTGATCACCGGCATGGGAATCTGAATAATTCCCTTCGCGGATTTGAGGTGCTGGTAGATTTCCTGGAGAGCAGCTTCCACTTCCGTTGCTTCGGTGAACGTTCCGGCGTCGGCGACGGATATCGCGGAGGCGCTGTGCGCGCCGCTTGCATCAGCGATATGAGTGGCGACGTCGGCCTGCTTGATGGCCGGCTCGATGTCGATGTAGGCGTGCGTGGTATCGATGAACACGGCGATAATGCCGCAGAAGATTTTATTCGTCACGTTTGCCGTCAGGTCCACGGTCTCATCGTCCACAAGGAAGACGTTGTCGCCGACATTGGCCTGGGTAATGGCAGTCGCCAGCGTCATCTTGACCAGGCCCCTGCGGCGCAGCCGGATCTGCTTGTCGCCTGCGTTGCCGGTCGAGTTGTCTACGCGCTCCACGGCGACGCCGGCGTAGATCAGGCCGGCTGTGTCCGAACCGGGAAGAGCATAGCCTGCGGTGTTGACGCAAATATTGGAGCCCGCATAAAGGATGTCCGCATTGATGACGGGAAAGGGAACCTCCACGCCCTCGGTGTATTCCAGGGCTTTGTCGGCGGCCAGGGTCATCGCCATGACGCCGCCCGCCGTAAGATCATCCAGGCCGAACGCCTTGACGCAAAGGGCCACAAGAATAAGAACGGCCAGCATGAGAAACGTCCGCATGCTGCCGAAGATGCTTTCGATAGATCTTTTCATTTTGTCCTCCTTCTGACGCGCGCACAATTTGCGCGCGATCGGGTTTATTGTTTTGCCGGGTTGTACTTCTTGAACGTCACGTCATCGATGCCCATCTGTTTGTTGACGGCCATCTGCACGTCATCGAGCGCGTCTTCGGGTTTCTTATCTTCGCCGACGATCTTGCCCATGACGACGACGGTCGGAGCCTTGGCGACGAAGACCTTAAAACCTTCCAGATCGCGCTTGGCGTATTCATCCGCCCATTCCTTCTGCGCCGGCGTGATTTTGCCGTCTTTCATAGCCAGGGCGACGGCATCGGCGGCATCCTTGACGCCGATCGTGGTTTTGAGCGCGGCCAGTTCCTGGGCGAGTGCTCCAACCTGCGTGTGCGACTGCTTCATCGCCATGATCGTGCCGGTAATTTCGGCCTCCGTTGCCGTTTCGGCCAGGCCCAGCGCGGTGAGCACGCCCTTGTTAGCGATGATCTGGACGGGCGTCTTGAGTTTGTTGATTGCCGTAATGGCGTCCTGCATGGATGCCGTTTCGGGCAGGCCGAGCAGTTTTAATAATTCTTTATCCATGTCTGTATCCTCCTTGTTGATTTTGGTTTGATATTCTCCCGCTTTATTTACGAGCGGCACCATGCCGTCGATGTTGGGCTGATTGGTGAGCGCCACGTTGATCAGGCGCAGAATCTTGTTGTCACTGATACGCTTCAGGACGACGGGGCTGACGTAGCGGTATTCGCGGTTTTTCAAATACTGCTTCGCGCGGTCGGTCCACTCCACCGCCGCCCAGATGCCATCCTTGCCTTTATTGATAAGCTTGGTGATCCAGCCGGCCGCCGGGGCCTCTGTGCCCATCAGCGTTTGATGCTCGTAATCAATCACCATTTGATTCTTCTGCGCGGCAAAGGCCGCGATGACGGCGGCGCCGCATTCGTCGTCCAGGGTAAACGGGCCTTTCGGCGTGTCCACGTTGATGCCGTAAGGAATCACCTGGATCTCTTCGGGGATCTCTCCGTTTAATTCTTTGCAAATCAATGCTATTAACGGGTCCATTATGATTCACCTTTCTGCTTCAGATAATTCTGTGCGCCTTCGGTGAAGAGCGCTTCCATGTCCGCATCCTCAGCCGCTGTGAGCAAGAAGGGATTGGCTCTTATACCTCTGACGGCTCTGACCGGGTGCGCCGCACCGGGCCAGTAGAGGGCCTTTTTGCTCTTGGGCACGATCTTGGTCTTATGTGGCCCGTATAGCCCGGTGCCCTGATGAACGTGACCGGCGTAAGGCGCGGTAAACGACACGGTTCCGATCGTGCCGTCGGGGCTGACCCTGCTTGTGCCGGTGTTGGCCAGATTGGAGGTTCTAACCGGCGCATTCCTCCGGGCGCGCGCTTCCACGGCTGCGGCGACGTTGATCATCCCGGCCCGGCTTGCGCCCTGGACATCGCCTCTTAAGCTGCGGGCCAGCCGGGCAAACTCCGGTTGTATTTTGTGCGTGATGTCCATAAACGCGTCCTACCTAACTTTCTTGATGATCATGCCCCGGCAATGCGGATGATACGGCGGGATGCGCCCCGCGTTGGCCGTGTATTCGATCTTGTCGACTGCCTGTGCCATCCGATTCAATTCGGCGGTGCTCGCGCGGAGATCGGCCTCGTATTCGTCCGGCGTCATGTCCGCCTGGCGCTCCATGACCGCGTATGCCGTGGCGACGCTGATCACCTGGCCATTCATGGCGGCGCAAAAAGCGCAGTCTCTGGTGGGCTCATAGACTTCCATCTGCGTGACGCCGCCTTCATGCATTTGTGACACGGCCGCCCAGTTGCGCGTGCGCTGGACGCTGGTTTCGACGATGCGCCTGATCTGCCAATCTTCAAGATCGGCAACTTTCTGCCCCAGCAGATTCCGGAACTCGGCGATATCGTCCGGATTGCCGCGCCCGAACAGTCCGCCGACTTTTTCCAGGTAGCGCTCCTGAATGAACGCGCGCATGACGTTCTGAGCGTCGGGATTCTTGAGATAGCCCGATGTGTAGTAGTGATCCAGCGTGCCCAGGAAGTTGATGGCGCGGATATCCGGCCCGCCAAAGGATAGGGTTACACCGGGAGTCTCACGGAAGGCCGTGTAGATCTGCGCAACGGTGTCTGTAATGACGTTGCGGCCGATCGCTGTGGCTGCTGATGCGCCCAGGACGTCTTCGATGTGCGAGACAAACGCCGCTTCCTCCGGCGGCGTGGGCAAGGATTTGAGCCACGTCTCGATTTCATCAAGCGCGCCCATGCGGGCGTTGCTCAGATGCGGCGCAAGTTGTTTCATATAGAAATCGATCCAGGCGTCCGTGGGGTCGATTGCCGCATTGATCATGATCAGGGCTTTGTTGGCGGCGGGTTTCGGTGCCGGCTCCTGTCCCGGTTCCGCTTGCGGCTGAGCCGGTTGCGCAGGGCGTAATGTCTTTTCGCCTTTGTCCGGGACGGGTATGCTGAAGCGATCGTGGATGTGACTCTCCGGAATGCCCTCGAAGCCGGCGTCTTTTACCAGGATGCCGTAGACCTTGGCGATTGTTTCCAGGTCTTCGTCGGCCTCGTAGTGGATTTTGAAGATCGGCACGCCCTTGCCCGGCCCAAAGTTGAAAACCACCCAGGGCGCGAGGACCTGCATCTTGACGGTTTTTTCGACAGAACGGGAATCGGCTTCCTTCAGATCCTGCCGGACGTTTTCCGCCGCCACTTCGCCGCCGAGGCGTCCCGAGGTGCTCTCGGCGCTGCCGGTGTGGCCCAGGACGCCCTTACTCATGGCGCGGTCGCAGAATTCGGCAAGCGAACTGAATGTGCCGGCGTCGCCGCGCAGTTTGGTCTCCAGGATTTCGATCAGCGTATTGTCGGCAATGACCGCCGCCGCGTCGACGCCCAGGTTAAATACGGCGCGCTTGAGGGCTTCCTTTTCGGACGTCCCCGCTTCGGGCTTGTATTTGCCCACACGCATGGGCACGGCGAACAGTTCGTTAAAGATCACCCAGTCTTTGATATCGAAGTTTTTGAACAGGTACATATAGGCGCAGGGGCGCAGAATGCCGCCACGCGGCGTCGCTCCGGATCGGGCGCGATACTTGTGTAGAACAAACTTGTTGGGCAGCAGATCCTCTCCCCAGATCGGCTGCTCATCGGTGAGCAGTTTGGGCGTCTTGAGCAGAAGTCCGTCCGGCTTCCCAAACGTGAAGCGGCGCTGGCTGATCCAGTTAATGTCTTTGGCCCACACCTGGCCCTCGCTCATGTCCCACATGATCTCCTGGACGGCGAAGGCTTTGCCGATGGCGTCGAGCATATCGAGGATGCCGTCTTCGAAGTTCTCCAGATACTCGATCATCTCGGCTGCCGCTTGGGCGATTTTCTTGTCCTCGGCGGATTCGGAGGCCGGAAGGATGTCCCACTCCAAACCGGATACGGCGAGCTTCCTCGTCTGGAGAATGCCGCCCAGGTGCAGGTCTTTTTCTTCCATCTCGCCGAAGAGTTCGGCCTGGCGGTCCAGGTGGCCCTGATCGGCATCTTTGAAGATCGCGGCAAGGCGCTGCGGAGTGAGCCCCTGGGACGGGTAGGAATCGTAGCGGTCCCGGACCCCGGAAACGGCCACTTCCTGCAAAATAGGCTTGTTGGATTTAATTTCCCGGCCAAATTGGTCCAGCAGCATTATAAATTCCCCCGAGGAACACGCCTAAACGTGTTTATAAACATTGTGTCAACGAAACTCCCCATGATGGGGCGGCTTGCGGCCCAAAATCGATTGTGGGGCATTTTTGCCCCGGTCTGCCTCACCATGCCGCCCCCCTGGTCAGACCCTGGAAAGTTTCCCTCTGCCGGACGGTCTCATAGGCGACGTCCATACCCGTACTTTTTTGCAGGTAGCTGATGGCCATTTCCGAGGCATCCGGACCGTCATCGTGTACGGTCGGGTTCAGGATATAAATAAACTGCTCGCGCAGTATGTTCTGGTCACTGTGGTTTTTCTCAAACGTCATCTTCTTATGTTCCCACAAATACTCGCAGGTGCCGATGATGCGCGAATCGATCTTGCTAGTGGTATGGGTGACCGGCTGCCAGGGCAGATAGCTGCCAACTTCCTTGGCGAAATTCTGGATGGCCTCATGCAGGAATTCCTTCAGCATGTTTTCTTCCACGATGACGCGGCCGGGATAAAGAGCGTTTTGCGCGTAACAGGCGGCAAAGAACTCGCCGATCGAGCGGCGTTTGATCCAGGCGTGCATGCAGTGAAAAGACATGCGCTGGCGATCCAGCCCCCAGGTGACCACGCTGCGGAAGTCGGACTTTGAATTGGCAGTGCTGGCCGGGTCGACGCCCGTGGCAAAAATCAAAGGCCGGTTCATGACCTCAATGCGATCGTGGAAAGTGACCGTGTCCTCCGGGAAAGGCGAATCCTCGGTGCCGACCTTGTTGCGCATTTCCTTGTTGAAGGTGTAAGTGCCGACATCATGCTTTTTTTGCATGAGCCGCTCCCACGGCCAGAGCGCCGGCCACAACGGGATATGATTCTCCTCGTCCAGGATTGCGTCATAGACTTTTGAGGCATAACGGGGCAGGCCGTCTTCGTCCTCTTCGGCGATCAGTTTGCTGATCGCCGAAAGCGGATGGAAGAGGTTCCCGACCATGATGGCGGAATACCCCTTGCCCAGAGAGCCCAGCACCGCGCCGCGTATCCAGTTGATGATCTTCTTCGTTGTTCGCGGGTTCTCGACGGTCTCGTCGTTTTCCATGTCGTCAAAGATCGCCATGTCCGGGCGATATTGCCGGAAGCGGATGCCGCGCACTTTGTCGCCGCGGCCACGGGCTAAAACTTTTACGCCGTTCGCGGTCTCGAATTCGTCGTCGCTCCAGTTTTTGGTTTTAAGCTTGCCGAAATCGTGGATGATGCGCGGGTTATCTTCAAACTCCAGTTTGATCTGCAAAGAGAAGGCGGTTGCCTGCTCGTGCGTATCGGAACAGGGCCAAATGAACTTCTTGAGCTCGTAGCAGATCTTATGAACCGGATTACCCAGGGTAAAGAAAGTGGACTTTGCATGTTCGCGCGGCGCACCCACGAGGGCAAACTGATCTTTAAGCTCGGTGATCTCCTGCCATTCGCCGTGGAAATCTCCGAAGGCGACGCTGAAATAATGCGGCATGTAGGTGGCAAAGAAATAAAGCAGATCCTTGCGGCCGCGCTCACGACGCGTATGCTGCTTGGCGGGCGTATCGTTCTCGAAAGGGGACACGGATTCGCGTATCCACTTCTTGAGTTCGGCGACCTGCTGGTCGAATTGCCCTTCGGTCAGATTCGGTTTTTTACGCATTTGAGCCATTCATCTGCTCCGTTTTAAACTGCACCGTCATTGCGTCGAAATCAGCCGCGAGCGCCTTGAGTCCTTCCGGGTCGTTTTCCCTGAGCCAGCCCACGATCCATTGAATATTCTCCAGGAAGACCTTTGCCTTGTCGTAGCCCACTCCCGTGCTTTCCTGGGCGCGGAATTTAACGACCAGGCTCCCCAACTTGGAGAGGTTATCAAGCGACGCGCCCTCGATCGCGCCGGGCTGACGTTCTTCGGCGAATGTCAATTCGCGCTCCAGGAGCGCTTCCATCCGCAGGCCGAAATTGGCCTTGCGCGCGCGGGCCTTGTCCCATTCGTCGAGATCTTCGTTTGGTTTCTTTGTCTGGCCCTTCCACGCGGAAAGCGTCTGGCGCGAGACGTTCAACTCGGCCTCGATCGCGGAAAGCGATTTGCCATCAATGAACATCTGCCGGGCTACCGGCTCCAGTTGTGTGCGCGCGCCTTTTTCGGCCATTACTTCAGCTCCTCCTCCAGACGCTTGATTTTCGCCTGGGCACTGATCAGATCCGCCCACTTGGATTTCAGATCGTCCCACTGGCTGTCGATCTCGGCGATCGGCAGATCCTCGGCACGATGTAGGCTGCCATCAAGGTTGATGCAGATCAGTTTCACGAGCGAATCGATATCCGCCCGCAGACGCTTTTCGGTGTATTGCAGATTGGTCATCCGGGTACGGCGCATTTCGTTTTGCAGGCTCATCAGCTTTCGCTCCTCAATCGCGCGGCCAGCAGAGCGTGGCACGGGGTTCTTGTTTTAAGCCAAGTGGTCAGCTCGACGGTTGCCGCCGTGGCCAGGCGTATCGTGTCCACCTGTTCGGTGGCAATCTTCTCGTAACTGATAACCAGTTTCACGTTGGACTCGTACATCTTTACCGCCGCCTCCAGCCGCTTTTCGTTTGATCTGGCCAGGCAAAACATGATTGCCCAGGGACCGAGTACGATGACGGCGAGTAGTGAGGCGATCGGCCAGGTGCCTATTTGTCCGATGATCGATGCAATTGCCGAGAGTGCCGCGATCTGCTCAGGTGTCATGAAGTTCTTCCTCCGCTATGGTTTGACATTTTATGCAGCGCGTGGCGCTGGGATTCGCTTTCATACGGGCTATCGGAATCGGCTTCCCGCAGTCGTCGCATTCGCGCCACTTTCGACCGCCTGGAATGGGCTGAAAGAAAGACGGTCGATTGAGCGCTGCGTGCTCGTATACTTCCGTCATATTCTGGGCGCGATCGGCGTCGTCCATTATTTGACCGCTTCCGCTTTTGCTAAAAGGTCTGTCTTTTTATCGCTACCTCTTGAGCTTCCGAAATAGTAAGCCAATACCTGCTCGCATTTGGCCGAAAGATATCCGACCAGTGTACCGGCGAGAACGCTTTCCACTTTGGCAAATCCGAGTAATGTCCCGGCAACGAGCGCGATGAACGCGCCTACAATGGCATAGGCCAATATCTTGTTGACGTTATCTTTAATGGCTGATTCGCGTGTGCGGGCCGATTGGACATCCGCAAGGGTTATTTTAAGTTCTTCAATATCCTGGTTGCGCTTTTTCAATGTGAAGTCTTGCTCGGCTAACATCGCCTTGAGGGCGAGCTGCGGATCTGAAGCGATTGCGGCCTGAATGGCTTCGGGCGTGGCCTTAGTACCAAGGCCGAACGCCTTGCCCAGGGAGCTGATCACTTCAAGCGCAGCTCCCGCCGGAGCGCCCACGCCCGATGCAGTGAGGATCTTGGCCAGCGACGGTGCGTAATCAACGATGCCGTCGGCAATCTTTTTGACCATATTTTCTTCCATGTGCTCTCCCTACAAACCGCCCTGGGAGTGTAACCGGGCAGCCAGCAACCGCGCCCGCTCTCCCAGGGCATCGCTCAACAAAAGGTTATCCGGTCAGGCAGTGGCCTTCCAGTTGGCCCATGCCGCTGTAAAACCAGGTAATCGCGTTAAAGCCGGGGCATACCTTTTTCACGTCCGGCAGATCCCGGTGCCCCAGCACTTCCGCCGCCGGGTAGGCTTTCGTAAGCACGTGCACCAGCTCGCTTACCGCCATCCATTGCGACCGCGTGAATTTGTCGGTGCCGATCATGCAGATGCCGATCGAGTTTTGGTTGTGGCCATGGGCGTGCGCGCCGACTTCCTCGACGCCGCGTCCGGTATGGACGGAGCCGTCCACATAAACGACGTAGTGATAGCCGATTGAAGACAGGCTGGGATTGATGGGAAGATGAGTGCGTTTATAGCCGTTAGCTCGATGCCAGGCGTCGATATCCTGCACGGTATGCGGTCTTCCGTTCGGTGTGGCCGAGCAGTGCAATATGATCCGTTCAATAAGCCGTGATGCCATTCCGTCGCCTCCTGAATTCATCGTCCGGCTTATGCCTGACCGGCTTCGGGCTGCTATGGCTTACAGGCACCGAAACCGATCAGGCGCGGAGCAGGAGATGAAGTAGGTGCGACTCTAAAGGATCGGCGCATTGTGTGCCACGAAGGGGCTTGAAAAATGTAATTGCTGAAGAAAATTGAAAGGTCTGTTAGAAAAGGTTTGCCTGTTGGTCTGCCGGGCGGCGCTGGACGATCTCGCGAATCCAGGATTCTGTCAGTTTGTATTTGCGGGCGAGATCGCGGTGATTGCAGCCGGTGAATTCCGCGCGGATCTGCGCGTCGCGCTTGTCGCGCAGGAGAGAATCGAGACGCGGGTAATAATACGAGAGCCCGCCCAAATGCTGGGCGAGCTTCAGCGCGTTTTCGATTCCCACGATCTCGGCTACCGGCTGATAGGAGTCCGGCAGTTCGTCGATCGTCATCGTTGCAGCAATGTCATGCAGAGCGTCCTGCGCCATTTTATGCCCTTATTTCTACCATCGCGTGGACCGGCAAAAGACTTTCTTGATTCGCTCTGCCGGGATGTATGTTTTATGCCCCGATGCATTCCCGATTATATACCATCCCGCTTCGGTCTTTCCGGTTGTACAGTAGCTTCCGCCGGGTGCCGATGTTTCCGGGAATACTTCCTTGGTGCCATCTATATATTCAACGGTTATTTCCATGATGCCGTGCTCCTAAAAATCACAATCCCCGTCCTGGTTTATTACCATGCCTTTGAGGCCCTCGATCACCTTACATGCTTCATCATCCGTTCTGATGCGGTCTATCTTCATGTATTTTTTTATCCAGAGATTAAATCCATCTTCGACGCGCCACCGGATTCTCCCGGCCAGGGCGTTAATCATTTTGAGCTGATCGGTTGACGCGAGCACAAAGAGATTGCCGGAGATTTTCCCTTTGCGCCGTAATGCGCGCTTTGCGGCGAATTCCTTTGCAACATACTTTGATTTGATTTTAAAGCCGAGCCGGATCATGTAATTGATCACGGCATCGGCTTCGGCATAAGTAAGATCCCGGCTGGACGTTTTCCTGCCCTCGGTACGCCCGGCAATGATGGCGCGGTAATTTTCATCGGACAGGCCGAGCTGCACCTGCCCGATGTGGATAAGCTGGATCTGTTTAGGGTCGATCTTCATCATGTCACCCCCAGTTGCACTTTCATTTTTTCGATCTGCTGGCGCGTTTCGTTGGAAAGTTTGTCTGGATCTGCTACGTCGTCCGGGCGGCGATTCTGCCGCGCTGTCTCGCGGTCCTTTTCGGTCTTTGCCGCCAGATCCGCAGCCAGATCCCATGCGCACTTTCTCATGTAGTTATGATTCTTGAGGCCTTTCGGCCCGGAGGCCAAAGTGGCCTCGATGGCCTTTCCCCAGATTTCGGCATTGACAGGTCGCGTCTCGCCGCCCTGCCAATGGACCGTATCTTCCTGGACCAAATCCTTGAGGCTGGTGGCGATCGTCAGGGCGCGCCGCCAGGGCAGGGCTTTGATGCCCTGGCGAAAGAGGCCCAGATAAGCCAGCGCCTGAAGGCGCACAGGCGTGGGCAATTGCAGGAGCGCGCCGATCGTGTAGCGGATCGCCGCGTCATTGTTCCATGCTTCGGCGCTGGCCGTGGCTCCGCAACTAGGACAAACGAGGCGCATTCGTGCCCTCCTGATCATTGTTCCGATGTAACCACAACCCACGCACGTGATTGGCGGTAAACCAAATGGACACGATCAGCATGCCCCACTGACCTTCAACCGCGACCGCGTAAATCCAGAACGGCTGTCCGCAAAGACCGAGGGCAAAGCCCAAGCGATAGCGTTTTCCGGACAGCGCCCATATCGAAATCCCTGAAAATATAACGATGGCAATTTGTGCGATCATCTTCACTCCCATTCCTCACATCCCTTTCTTTCTCCCGGCTCAGGATCTTCGTCCGGAAACCAGAATTTCTTTTTTTCGCAGCAGGTCCAGCGCCAGCCTTTGAGATTTCCCGGCTTAAAGCTATAATGCACACACGTGCCGCATTTGCGATCCTTCGGCGCCGTCAGCACGGGGCTCATCTATTCACCCTCCAGGCATGCAGCGAACGGCCACGACATGGCCCTTGATTCCAATAAGCATTTAGCCGGTCCAATATACGCGCCTTTTGCATTACGGCCAGCATGTGCTTTTTCCGGCGATAATGAATGATCAGTCGATCAATCCCTATGCCCCATATGATGCCGACGGCATACACGACGATAAAAGCGGCAATCAATACAATCATTTTCCTACCTCCATAAATCCGCCAAGACTTTCGCCCGGCTGAGGCTGATCCGGGCGCTGTCCTATATCCGGCATGATTATCCCGCGCGCCTGAGCTATAGCAAAAGGCGACATGCAGCGGTCGGCAAAACAGACCCGGTAAATGCATAGGTCGAAATACAAGGACGGCTTGCAGTACTTGCAGACGTCGTTTTTCGCGTTATCCGGGACGCCGCACATGCCGTCCGGCGTGCAGTAGTTTGTCTTTCCGGGCATCACGCCGCCTCCTCGCCGCATTCATCTTCCTTTAGAAGCGACTCCACAAATTTGTCGATCTCGCTGTCCGTGGATTTGATGACAATCTGATCATCGGTATCGTTCACTGTGATGCCCAGCTTCTTCAGGTCGGCGGCATCCATGTTTTCCAAGGCAGCCTTGATCGGCTTTTCCGTCGTTTTGATCAGGACGTCCACCTGATCGGGAAAATGCTTCTTGATGAGTTTGACAACAACCGCATCATCGACCCAGGACAGTTTCCCTTTGCCCTTCTGAAAGCCGACTTTCACGCCATGGAAGACGGCGGTGCGCGGTTTGACAAACAGGGTCCGGCTAACTTCCAGCGCCGCCTTCAAAACCTCCTGCTTGGTCATGACGGCCTGCACGGTGGCCTTGATTACCGGCAGGCGCTTGCGCTTGATGCTCTGGATTTCATCTTCAAGCTGCCGGATGCGATCGGACAGCTTCTGGCGCTCATCCGAATAGGCTTTTGTCAATTCTTCAATCTCGTTAATGTTGGGCATGACTGACTCCTTTCACCTTGTAAGTATGTGGATAATGACCGGGGAGAAATAGAGAACGGCCAGGATGATGGCCAGCACGCTTACGCGGTTCAGCCATTTCTCCTGACGCACCATTGCTTCGTCCCACGGCTCCTGCTCGATGTAGGTGACAAATTTTTTAAACATTGAAACTCCTCCTACATGAACGGGCATTTCTGCCCACGCTCGTTAAAATAGTATGCACCTTGCGGCGAATAGATGATCACGCGATGGAGGCCGTGTTTCTGGTGGAGTCTGGTTTGTTCATCCCGCCAGGTGGAATCAGCCGCGCGCAGGGCCGGGTCATTGGTCCATTTTTGCGCGTCGGCGTCGGCCTTAATCGAAGGCGGGATCAAGGACCAGAGAAACACAAACAGCACGAATGAAATCACGGCTGCCCATATCAGTGCGCTTAAAATAATCTGTTTCATTTCATCCTCCTCGCTATTGACTGTTCACAATTCACGGCGCAGCGCGCCCTACATCGCCGTGATAACCGCGTCCGTGACCTTCTTCTCGCCCATCTCATAGGCCGTGTTGATGGCCCGCGAGGCGTAATTATTGACGACCAGCGGATAGGCGTGCGAGATCTTCTTGTTGCGCCTGTCCTGCGTGGTCAGGCGATCGGACAGCGCCTTGAACGCGCTGTCGTCAAAGATGTCTTCAATCCTGATGTTGATGCGCTTGAATTTCAATTGCAGGTATTCTTTTGTGTTTCCGTTTAACCCGCGGATTTCGGCCTTCTGGATGCGCCGGATCACTTCGCGCATCTCAATGTGCCGGGATTCGTCGAGGAAGTTGTTGAGTTCCGTCTGGCCGAGAAGGATAATACCCAAGAGCTTCCGATAGCCGTCTTCGAGTTCCTGAAACCGCTTCAAATATTTGAGCGTGTTGATCGACAGATCATGGGCCTCTTCCAGGATCAGCACGCAGCGGTAGCCCTGCTGTGCCCGCTCCAGGAGGAGCCTGTGCACCTGGCGGGATTTCGATTCCATCGACCGTTTGGGCGTCTCTTCGGAGAGGTCCATGATGATTGCGTCGCAGATGCTGGCCGCGTTGACGCGCGTTTTATCGATCATCTGCGGGAAGATAACGATGACGTCTCCGTCCTTCTTAAGCTGCTCCACAACCTTACGGCGCATGACGGATTTGCCGCTGCCGACTTCGCCGATAACGGCGAGGAATCCGCCGTGCTTTGCCGCATCGAGCATTGCGGCTTCGATGTAACGGTGCTCGTCGCTCATAAAAATATCAGAATCCTTTTGCACGTCGTCGGTAAAAGGGTCCCTGAAAATCTTGAAATATTTCCTGGCTTCCTGACTGATCATCTCCACCTCCACACTTGTAAATAATTCTTCGGGGTTTCCGGGCAGGATTGCCGCCCGCTTCTTTGTTGCGATCGTTTTCATGTGCGCTCCGGCCGGCAGCGCGTTTCGTAGCGCCTTGCCCAACGGCTGCCAGATGTCGGCCATCTGCATGTTGCGATCGATGAGCCATTGCATCGCACGCCGATCCGACCGGATCTCGGCCTCGACGAGCGCCTGAAAATCGGGTTTTTCTTTCGGCATGTATCCGCGATTGACCGCCAGATTGACGGCCGCCCGGCTCACTCCTGCGGCCTTGCCGATCGCGGTCTGGCTGATGCCGCAATCGATGCAGATTTGTTTTAGAACGATGGGTTCGAAATTGAGTTCGTAGACTGAAACCTCGTTGACTTTAGGTCTTCCTGTTCTCGCCACTTCACTTCACCTCCTGAATATGTCATTGCGAGCCGCCGCTTGGGCGGCGTTGCAATCTTTACCCTGCTGCTTCCACTGCATTGCCTGGCTCCTCAGCGTGCCACGATCCATCCGCTATCGACCTGATCACCTCCTCGCTTTCTTTGACTTCGATTCCTGATTCATAACGGGCGCGCAGGTGCGCGTTCAGCGCCGGTGCGATGATGCCGATCTCGGCCCGTAGGTGTTTCAAGAATTCAGTAAAGGATATGCGCCGCGCCATAATGGAGCGCGGGACTTCCGCCGCGTCGCCAGTGATCCGCTGATTGACCGGCGCTTCCGGTTCTTTGACGTCGATCGGCGTGCCCTTGCGTTCGATGAATTCGATGTTACCGACCTTGTCGGTCTGGTGGCCGAAGATAGCCAGCGGCGAGACGAAGCCGACCTTCGGCGTTACGGCCATGCGCTTGTCGCCGGTGCCCTTCCAGGTAATGCCCAACTCCTCGGCCTGTTTTTCCATTTCCGTCTTGGCGCGCTGCGTCTCGGTGTGTTTGATGCCGTGATAGGTGCCATATTCGACGCCGTTTGTAAGCCGTCCGTATTGATCCTCGGAAATCGGCTGGCACAACCAGACGTGGCCGTTAAAATGTGCCTCGATATTGGGGTACTCGTAAGGATGCCGGACAACGCTGACGATCTGCCCGGCGGCCTGCGGATCGGGCACTTGGTATGATCTGCCGTCCACGCTGATGGTGCGATCGCCTCCCGCCGTGCGCGTGATGGTGGGCTCTTTGATAAGCAGACGATAAAGGGATTCCTCGGGGCACAGGCGCAGTTGCTCTGATGTGATGTAGGACCACAGGACGCTGCGCGGGGCGATGCCGCGCATGAGGGGCACGCCGTTCGTGTAGATGCACCAGTCGAGCGCCCAGCGGTTCAGTTCGTCGAGATCGGCCGGGCGTTGGAATTTCAGGCGTGCCTCAAAGCGGTTGATGTAGTGCATCAGCCCTTCGATTGCGCCCTTCGCGCGCGGGTTGCCGGGCATGTGGGCATGCAGGTCGATCCGCAGCGATTCAAAAAGACCCTGGACGGCCTTGGCAGCGACGATGGACCCGCGATCGGTCACGAGCATGAGCGGCACGCCGTGCATCCGGTATTTGCCGAGCTTTGAGCCGGATTCGCCGTTCCAGGTGCGCTTGATGATTTCGTCCTTCGGGCGCATGGCGCGGAAGAGGAATTCCGATCCGTCCGCCGCGCGCTCGCCACTGGCGTAAAAGTAATGAAAAAAGAAGGCTCCGCTGCAGTGATCCACCACGGCATAGCGGAGCAGTTCCTTTTTGATTGCTTTTGCGGTTTTGACGACTTTGTTTTTGTACATGGTCATCTCGGTGTCGCGTTCACCGAGGCCCTTTTTGGTATCGAGAAAATACTGGAGGCAGTTCGTCACGTCGAATTGCCAGACGTGGTTAGGATGCTTGGATAATAGGCGCACGTGCGGCGCTGGTTGCAGCAGGTCTTTTGCGCTTATCTTTTCCTGGCGAAGGCGGGATAGAAACCAGCTTGTCGAGACGCCGCCGGTTTCCCATCCCGAATCCTCCATGATCATCTTGGCATCGCAGGCGGGCATCGGGATTTCGTTGGATACGCGCCGCGAGGCGAGCAGCAGCATCGAGGCTTTGGTGAGGACGTCGCGCGACGCGGCGGACGATCCCTTGTCGCGGCGTTCTTTACGGAACCTGATTCCGCGCTGGGCCGCATAGCGGGTGATCGTGGCGGGGCTTACTCCGTAATGTGCGGCGAGCTCCTTGATGCGCTTGGTTGCGTCGGCTGCATTCAATCCGCGCAAACTCGATGAGACGTGATCCAGTATAGTTGCCGAGACTGCCATGATGATTTCCTTGTGATTTTATTATTGGCCCTTCTTCGCTTTCCGCTCTTCGATCTTGTTCACTACCTTCTTGCCCATGCCCTTGCCCGCAGACAGAGGCAGGTTGTCGATCATCACGTCGGTCGGCGGCAGTTCCATTTCGCTGATTTCCCAAGGGCATTCGTCAGCGTTGGCATATGCCTCATGCAGCGCCATGCGCTCTTCCATCGTGACTTTGGCCAAGAAGATGAGTAGGAAGTAATACTGGCGAAGCGCAATCTCCGGCGCTTTGTGCGGTTCGATTTTTTTCTTGATGTCGGACAGGGCGGCAATAAAGTCCGTCTGAACCCGCGCAAGCAGATTGACGGCGTCCTGCTCTTCGTCGGTGAGCTCGGACTTGGGCACCGTCTTTTCCAGGCGCTTCAGTTCACGTTCCATCTTGTTGATGGTGTCTTCCTTCGCCTTGAGCAGCCGCTCCTTGGTACGAATCGCGGTGTCGGCTTCGTCTTTTTCTTTTTTGTGGTTTTCCTCCAGGGTTTCCAGGAGGGACTGAATTTCGTCGGCGTGCTCGGCATCCACCGGGATGGTTTCGCCGTTATAGGTGATAGCATTTTCGCTAAAATTGGCGGAATCCGCCAATTTTGATTCACCTAAGTATTTGATTTTATTAATCGGGAATCCTGAAAAATTGGCGAATTTCGCCAAAAATTCAACTTTGAATGGCTTCAGGTCGGCCAGTTGCTCATCAACCCGCCGCCGATCCACACCGACATGGTCGCAGAATTGCTGCCATGTCATTCCTGAATTTTCTCTATATTCTTTGGCGTCCTTCACCTGCTTAAGCATTAAGAGTTCGAAGAATTCAGCCTGGGCTTTGTTGAAGCCAGTGGCCTTGATTTTTCCGGCCATCTCATAAATATTTGCGATGGCTTCTTCCTTGTCCCGCTGCGCCTGCTCTATACTGCGCTCCTGATCGCGACGCATGACCTCCGCTCTTTGCGCCTGATCGTCCATCGCCTTTCCGACTAATTCCGCTTCCCGCTTGTTTGACATTTAAACCTCCTCCAGTTCCGTTAATTTTTTATCAATGTTGGCGCGCTGCGCTTCCAGCGTCGCTTTCTTGCGCGCCCGGATCACGGCCAGACGCATGCCCAGGATAAAGCCCTCGCCGATTTTCTCGACCCAGCGAAGCTCTTCCATCGTCCCGATCTGCCGAAAGCAGGTGTCCGTGCTCAATCCCGTGGACCGCGCGATATCGGCGATACTCACCGGCTCCTTTGCCGCTCCGACGAAATCCAGGATCGCATCCGTCGCGACCAGTAATTCAATCCTCCTGCAACTCTTTGCCGCCATTCATTCACCTCCAGTTTTTATTGTTCACTCGATTCAACCAGGGCTTTTTCGAGGCCCTTCAGTTCCTGACTTTTTTTCGTGATTTCTTCTTTGAGGAGCCCGATCCGGGCGCGGACGACGTCTTTGCCCTTAAGGGCCTTAAAGTTTCCGGCTTCGGCCTGGATGAAAAGCGTTTCCCAGTCGCCGGTGACAAAACAAAAAGCGGGTGTTACCTCCGCAGGAATGCCCCAGCGTTTGTTCCCGTTAAAATCGACGCCGTCATTTGACAGGTCGCGCGATTCGGCGGACCATCCGTCCAGCGTGCTTTTCGGGATTTCACGCCCGCACAGCTTGTAAATCTCTGCGCAGATATCGATCCGGTCTTTTCCTGATTTCTTGATCGCATTAGACACAGCGTGCCTGAGCCGCATGCTAATATCCATGCTGCCTGGATGCGGTTTCGCTTCCGGTTCCAGAAAGGAAAAAATGCTCACTTGGTTGGCGTCGATTTGCTTGCGTGTTTTTGACATTGCAAACTCCTGAAAATTTGGTAAACTTGCTCGAAATTTCAAGCGGCCTTGTCCGGCCACAGATCATCAACCGTCATGCCCAACGCATCAGCCACGGCCTGACGGACTAACCGGACTTTCGGACCGTGTTTTTTTGTTCCGCCGCGTTTACGAGTGACAACTTGGGAGACGAGGGGTTTGGAAACGCCGACTTTATCGGCGATTTCATCCTGTCTGATCCCGTGGATCAACAGCAGTGCACTGATGTAACGCGGCCCTTTTTTGTTGATCTTAGTTAATTGATTTGCGTTCATGGCTTCCGTATAGTAGAAAATTTAGACCAATGCAAGAGAAAATTTCAACCAAATGGAAGAAAATAGGATAAAAATTATACGGGATGACATGGGGATAAGTCAGGCTAAATTAGCTGATTTAACTGGTATTCCTTTGCACAGACTAAAATATGCCGAGGCAGATAATGCCCGGATATCAAAAAAAATAGCACAAATCATAGGTGAAAAATTGAACTATAATAGCCTGTGGGTGCTGACTGGTGACGGTGCCATGCTCGCCGCCGAGAATGCCTTCGATATAATACCGGCAGGCGGTGCCAATAAATCTTTAGAATCCGAATTTGTGAATATTCCACATTTTAGTGACAAGATCAGTGCCGGCGGTGGGTTGATCCCCGTTAATGATGTCGATATTAAGATTGCCTTCCGGCGCGACTGGATCAGAAGAAAAGGTGATGCGTCAAAGATGTCGCTGATCTCCGTGAGCGGAGACAGCATGGCCCCGACTTTAATGGCCGGCGACCTGGTATTGATCAATCACGGGCAAAACCAGCTTGATCCCCAGGGAGGGATCTACGCGATCGCTCTGGGTGAAGTGATCCTGATCAAACGGCTGCAAATTCTATATCCGAGCGGTAAAATCAGGGTCACCAGCGACAATGCTAAATACGACTCGATCGATCTTCCCCCGGATGAGGTAAGAATAAATGGACGGGTCATCTGGTTTGGAAGGGAACTTTGACAGATGCTGAGAATAAAATTCGTCTGGCCGGTCATTCTTTTCATAGCATGCACTGCTTTGATCAACTGCGGATCTCCTCGCAGCCCGCAAATCGCCCCCACGTATAGTCAAGAAATGAGTCCCGATGAGCGGGCGATCGCGGAAAAAGCGTTTGCCGTTTTTTGTGAAGCCTGCCAGCCGTTAATGGGAAAGTATGCCCTCGATATCGAATCGATCATCATCAACAATGGTTTCAACCGGGAAAAAAATATGGCCGGCGATGGATGTCTTGACTATCGATGCAAAGAGTACGGTTGGGACAAGCAGGTCTACGTACAGGTGAAGTTGAAAAACAAACTTGCTGTCATTCCCAGCGACATCAAAGCTCAGGGGCACACGCTTCATGTCTATCTGGGCGGGCCGAAGAAGCCAGGCATTACGATCGGCAAATTTCCGGAACTGTGCGGCAAAACAAAATCCACGAATGATTTAGACTTCTATTTTTCGGAACCGAGGCTGGCGTTTCTTAGGGAGTAGTCGATGAATCCCAAAGAACAATGGTATTACATGCTGATGGATATGGTGACCGAGTATCGAACGGACCATCCTGATGATCGTAGGAGCGATTTTGAAATTGTAAAAGACCTTATGGAGTTTTTCGCCAAGAGTGGTCTGATAAGAAAAGAAGATGGTCAATATATAATTTCTGAATTAACCGACGATGCTTGAGGTGAGCAAGTGCGAAATAGCAGTTCCATAAAATCAATTGTCTAATAACTGCGGGGCAGACATTCACACATCCAGTTCAGATTGTTCTTGCTTCTTCTGAGCAATATTTGGGGCCTTTTTAAATGTAGCATCTACTTGGCGAATCGGCGGCATTTCAATTTTCTTACCAGCAAGCAATTCTTCAACAGTGAGAAGTTGAATTTTGGGATATTTCTTACCCCAAAGAGCAGACTCATAAAATCCCGCTGTCACCGCTTCAGTTTTCATCGGCTTGGTCGCGTGTTCCATCGAGATAAGGACGCCGATCGCGGATTTCTCTCGCTCCAGGACGCCCTTTAGATCACGAACATGCGAGGCACCGGTGTGTCCGGCTTTTACTGACAGGATCACACTTTCAAAAGTGCCTTTCTTTTCGCCCTGAAAAATGATTCTACCGTCAATACCCTTATCGGCTCCCTTCTTCTGCTCAACAGGTCGAGCACCCACAAGCCCAAGTGCCCACCATTGGAATTGATACGGGTCAGACTCGGCCAATCGTTCTGCATCCTGCACACTCACAGGCTCACCAATCACCTTGAATGTAGCGGACTCGCCGAAGGAATCTTTCAGTCTATTCTTAATAAGATTTATTGCAAGGTGCGTTATGTCTATCCCGATCCACGGGCGTCCCAGGGACTGTGCCGCGGAAATTGTGGTTCCACAGCCGCAGAAGGGGTCAAGAACAACACCATCTGGTGGGCATGAACTGTGGATAATGCGATTTAAAAGTGCGACCGGTTTCTGTGTCGGATAGCCAAGACGCTCGGCTGCCTGTGCCCCTATGGGGGGTATATCGCCCCATACATCCTGAACTGGTGCACCAGGCATATCATTTATGTATTGCTTAAGTGCGGGCGTTCCGCCTTCTTTTTTGGGCCATACTATGCGTCCGATAGTGTCCATTTGATCAAGCGCATCTTGCACTGTTTCCGTGCTTGGATTTGGTATCAATTTACGCACATAACCGGGAACTGCCCAGTGTCTCCCTATCTTGGTTGGGTCAATACCACGCCATGGTGCACCCGAAGATCCTTTACGGGTCCCTGTCCCAGTGAGAATTGTCAGACGATAACGTCTTCCATCATCATCTTGAAAACGGAAAAACCGCTCTTTATATTCGTTTGAGTAATCAATGTAGACTCCGCTCCAATAGAAATCTTCTGTCTTACTATAAAATAAGATTACATCATGAACCGGCCCATAACGTCTTGCCCCACCATGAGCGAAGGTTCTTTTCCAAATGACCTCATTTAGAAAATTTTCTGGTCCAAAAACTGCGTCCATAAGCATTCTCAAGTAGTGGCATGCCGCCGGGTCACAGTGAAGGTATATGCTTGCAGTTGGCTTCATTACCCGTTTAAGCTCCACGAGACGCGGTGCCATCATTACCAGATAGGCCAGCATGTCACATTCGCCGAGAAATGTTCTGAAAGCTTGCAGGCAATCAGAGACCTTACCACCCGCTGTAACAATTTCAGCAAAGACTGCTTCACTTTCCTGATTCCATGACCAAGTGTCGGAAAAAGCCTGAATCTGGCTCGCTGCCTTGCTTCCGTCTTTTTCAGCAAATAGGATGTTGTAATTTGTATTGGAATTGAATGGTGGGTCTAAATAAACGAGGTCAATGCTTTCGCTTTCGATGTGCCGACGCATAACATCCAGATTATCGCCGTAGTAGAGAAGGTTTTGGGGGTTTTCCGCCATAAAGTCATTGTCCTCATGATGGTTAAATTAAAACCTGGACAGATAAGATAATAGTAAGCTCTGGTATATCCATATCATAATTAACGTGAAAATCAATGATAACGGATCAAGACCTGACTCGAATTCCGGATTGGAACCGTGGCTCAATCGCAATTTATTTGCCATTATAAGCATTAATATTCCCGTTGAAATTAATTATGGGAAAGCGTATAAATCTGCACGTTCTCCACCTCTAAAGAGAAACATCAGCATGGAAGTAAATAAATTGATCCCTGAAGGGAACAGGCCCATGCAACAAAACGAACAAGAATAACCAGCACGATTCAAAATCTCGGCTGGTTTTTTTATGTGATGAAGATATGAAGAAAGTGGATATCTTAAGAAGGGGGATATTAAAAAATGCGAGATAAATTTATAAACACCGGATTGATTCCAGTATCAGAGATTCTCCTCGATCAAAAAAATTATCGTCTTGGTCCTCTTGAAAATCAAATGGAATGCATGGATATGATGTTTGAGATATTTGGAACTAAAATAGTGAAGCTGGCCGGGCATTTAGTTCAAAATGGAATATCACCAAAGCCCGTAGTAGTCTTAAAGAATGAAGAAAGTCGTTGGGTGGTAAAAGACGGGAATAGAAGAATAACCGCACTTAAAATTCTTAACAATCCGGCATTGGCCCCTACCGAGCAATATAAACGCATATTTCAAGCGCTTAAAGATAATGCATCACCGGATAGCATTCCAGATAAAATCGAGTGCCTGACTACAGACGAGGCCACGATTGTAAAATATCGTGAACTTGAACATATGGGCGAACAGGAAGGTATCGGGCAGATCACATGGGGGGCTACCGAGAAGCAATACTTGATAGCAGATACCGGCGGCAAGTTGAGTTATCCCCATGCAATGTTTGCACGTCAATACCTTCAGGATAAAGGTGTTAAAGAGGCCCGTAATGTTCCGATTACTAATATGCAGCGCCTTCTGGAAGATACTGATTCACAGCAACGCCTCGGTCTATTTTGGAATGGACAAAGATTTGAATTTAGGGCAAGCGAAGATGATATCTTTGATGTTCTTAAAACCATTTGTATTGATTTTTGCACAAAAAGCAAAGGCGTAAAGGATATATATCTTAAAGAAAATAGGCAGAATTATTTAAATGAACTGTTTGGAAGTCGAGGTTGTAAAGAACCGACGATTCTAAAGGGCAGTTCCGGTCAATCAATTGGATCTTCTTCACCTCGTTCAATAGCCCAATCAAGTGGTTTTCCTGCCCGAAGGTTACTCCCGCAAGATCGGCCTCGTGTCATTCAGCGCGGATTGGGCCTTCCAGTTCCCGCGAGTGAGGTAAAACTGTGCACCATATTGGCTGAATTGAGTTCACGAATTGATGTGAGGAAAGCTACGATCTCAGCTAGCGTTCTAACCCGTCTTGTGGTCGAGTTTAGCGTCGATCACTATGCAGAGAAGAACAAGGTTCCCTTCAAGAATGACAAATTGTATGAAAAAATATCAGCCGTTGCTCAATCAATGAATAAGGCCGGCGTGATCAATAAGAAGGAGTTGCATTTATTGGAAAAGATGAAGGACTATAAAGAGTTTATTTCAGCAAATACCCTTAATTCATGGATACATCAATCTTTAGTGCCCACTTCACAAGAAGTTTGTATATTTTGGGATAATATACGTTTCTTCTTAGTAAAGTGCTGGAAATAATGCTGGCCAGAATAATTCTAATTTGTTATATGCGCAAAAGAGGAGTCTGGTTATGCAATATTTTTCACCACTGCGCTATCCTGGCGGCAAGGGTAAACTTGCTCCATTTTTGAAAGAAGTGTTTTCGTATAATAATCTTTGTGATGGTATATATATTGAACCATATGCTGGTGGATCTGCAGTTGCATTATCTTTACTGCTCGAAGGTTATGCGTGGGAAATCATAATAAATGATATAGATCCTATGGTTTATGCTTTCTGGTGGTCATTATTGAATGATACAAATTCTCTTTCTCAAAAAATAATTGATACGGTTTTAAGCGTTGAGGAATGGAAGAAACAAAAGCTAATTTATCTCCATCCTGAACATCATTCATTGACGGATGTCGGGTTCGCCACTTTTTTTCTCAACCGTACAAATAGATCCGGCATTTTGGAAGGCGGAATAATAGGAGGTAAAAAGCAAGATGGTCCATTTAAACTAGATGCCCGTTTTAAGAAACATGATCTTGTTGAACGAATTAGTTTAATCGCGCAATATAAAGGAAGAATTAAATTATTTAATGAAGATGCAATCAGACTGATAAAAAAAATTTCTTCATCTTTACCAAATAAATGTTTAATATATTTCGATCCTCCTTACTTTAAAAAGGGCAAATTGTTATATAAGAATTTTTATACTCCATCTGACCATGCAAAGATAGCACGATATATACGAAAATTGAAATGTCCTTGGATTGTTACTTATGACAATGTGCCTGAGATTCGAGAACTTTATGAAGGCGAAGAACAAACCGAATTTGATATTTCTTACTCAACATACTTGGGGCGACCACGTGGTGAAGAAATTATGTTTCATAAAAATCTTTTTCTTCCTTCAGCTCCGTATACGAGGAAAGCATCGCACGGATAAAGAATAATCAAAAATCATTTGATTAAGAGCGAGAGTAATCCATCTGTAAAGCATCTGTTAATCATCGTGTAAGTC
>SBEK01000443.1 GCA_009668925.1 Deltaproteobacteria bacterium | reverse complement strand
GTATGAACCGGCGAGGACAAAATCTGTCCCCAGCACCATGAGGGGCCCGAAAGCAAGACCCGGGGCAATGAGACAGATGATCGGCCTTTTCGTTATCCACCGGGTGTAAAAGACGATCAGCGCGATCCCGAGAAGCCCCAGCGGTAAAAGCATAATGCCGACCGTAAACACGAAGTACATCCCTATGGCAAAGCAAAGGAGGAGCGATATGATGCCCGTTGCAAGGGCAGCCGTCGCTTTGTCCGGGTACGCCTGGAGTGTTCCGCTTCCGCCGCTGAAAGGTGTCCTTTCCGTGCGCGAATCCAGGCCGCTCATGAAATCGTGATATTCATTCAAGGCGTTCACGCTGATATGCGAGCAGGCCGCACCGACGGCGATAAGGATGATGCGTACCGCGCTGACATTGGCTCCCGACCACATGGCCGTGGATATTCCGACGAGTATGCACATCGGTGTGAGTATCAGGAACGGGAGTTTCATCGGTCCGAGAACATATTTCATTGAGGTCTTCCTTCTTCTGACCGGCTTCGGTGGAACGGCATTATTTCCCGTGGGCTCCGCAACCGGAAAACACCCAAAATCCAAATAGAGAACGGGAAACATGGCGCATCTCTTTTTAGCGGAGGCGGTCAACGGACGTATTGTTTCAAGGTTTCCATATCTTCCCAGGCCTCTTTCATTTTACCCTGGCTGCGCAGAAGGTATGAGGGGTGGTATGTGGGCAGAAGGGGAATTCCCTGGAACGTCGACATTTTCCCCCGGATGCGGGTGATCGGGGCGTCCGCTTCAAGAAGTGTATTGTAGGCATGCCGCCCGAGCGTGCAGATAACCCGGGGACGGATGATCTTTATCTGTCCGAGAAGATAATCCTTGCAGCGCGCCGCTTCATAAGGTTCGGGATCGCGGTTGCCCGGGGGGCGGCATTTCAAAACGTTGCATATGTAAACGTCGCCTCTTTTCACGCCGATCCGCTCAATGAGCGTATCGAGCAATTTGCCTGCCCTGCCGACGAAAGGCCTGCCCTGATTATCTTCTTCCTCCCCCGGCGCTTCACCGATAAACAC
>SBEK01000442.1 GCA_009668925.1 Deltaproteobacteria bacterium | reverse complement strand
GAAGCAAAGCCGGGAATGCCGCTTGCCGAATATCTGTCCCGATTTTCCGCCGGTGATTATCGGATCATCCCGTCCAGCGGGCGGGTCATTCTTGTTCCTAAAAAAGGCATCGGCCGGAATCATTGCAGCGTTACGCACGAAGGCGGGATCGTCACAGGCTCAAAAACCGGATTTGCGGATTAGAAAAAGTCTCAGCCCTCCGACGGCGAAAGGAAAATGAAGCAGCGGATCGTGACGGGGGACAGGTTGAAAGGCATGGCTCAAGGAAATAAGAAGGGCATGAACAGCAAGTCTATTTCACTTTTTTGCCTTTTGCTGACGCTTTTTTGCGCGACGACAGCTTTTGGCGCCGGCCGGCCGGAAATCCTTGTTCAGGCCGGTCATTCCCGGAGTATCTCTTCCCTTGTTTTTACTCCCGACGGAAAATATCTGGCTTCGGGCGGCCAGGACAATCGCGCCAGGATCTGGGATGTGGCATCCGGCCGGCAGGTGCGGACATCGACCACCGGCTTTACCGATGCCTTTTCCTGGATTCTTTCTCTGGCTTTCAGCCCGGACGGAAGAAAGCTTGCCGCAGGCGGCTTCACCAGTGACATCATGATCTGGGACGCGAAAACCGGCCGGGATGTAAAGGCGATTCCCGTCGGCGGCAAATATTTATCGAGCGCAACATCCATCACCTTTTCTCCGGACGGTTCGCGAATTGCCGCCGCCAGCATCTTGTCGGAAGGCAACGACGTCCATCGCCATATCATTCAACTGTTTGACGCCAAAACAGGAAACAGAATCAGAATCATCGGTGAACAAACCGAACAGTTTGCGTCGGTCGCCTTCTCGCCGGATGGGAAATATCTCGCCGCGGGAACCGGCGTTTACGGCGCAGCGGTGTCCGATGCCGCTGTCCGGCTCTGGGACGTAAAATCGGGCAAAGAGCTTCAACGCTTCACCGGACAGGCCGGCGGTATTCTGCGCGTGGCTTTTTCTCCGGCTGGGCAATATCTGGCGTCAGCGGGAAAGGATGGAAGAATCGTGCTCTGGGGCATGCGGCAAAAAAGGCAGGACGG
>SBEK01000441.1 GCA_009668925.1 Deltaproteobacteria bacterium | reverse complement strand
GTTCAGTGGACGATCACGGAGCTCGGCGTTCAGTACAAGGACAAGCTGTCGCAGGAAGGCGGCCACTCCGTCCCCCGGATGTACAGCACGTACAACCAGAGCGGTTCGGCCATTGTCGTCCAGCAGCTCGCCAAGCTCAAAGAACTGGGCGTCGTGCCCAAAATGCAGAGCTACCTCACAAAGATTTACCGCGATGCGGACGGGCGGGTCAAAGGGGTTCAGATTCGTGATAAATATGTATTCCCCAATGCCGCGACCGGCAAATTAAAGAACATCAAAGCGAAAAAAGCCGTGGTGCTGGCGACAGGCGGCTTCGGAAACGATGTCGCCTTCAGAACCATTCAGGACCCCCGGCTGACGGCTGAATTTCCCAGCACGAATCAGCCCGGCGCCACCGCGGAAAGCCTGCGCGAAGCCCTGCGCATCGGCTGCACGCCGCTGCAGTTGTCCTGGATTCAGCTTGGCCCCTGGGGCAGCCCGGATGAAAAAGGCATGGGACTGTCGCCTTTCTTCGCCCAGCTTTGCGCCGCCATGTACGGCCTCTGGATCGACACGAAGACCGGCAAACGGTTTGTGAATGAACTGGCCGACCGGAAGATCCGTGCCGATGCGATTATCCGCATGGGAAACAAATGCATCGCCTTTACCGATGCCTATGGTTACACTCTGGGCGAGAAGTTGATCGCGGAGTCTCTGCCGAAGCTGATGGAGAGAGGCGTAGTTAAAAAATATGACACCCTGGAGGCGATGGCGGCGGCGTACAATTGCCCGGTGGAACCCCTCAAAGAAGAAATTGAAAAATTCAACAAGGGTGTCCTGGCGGGCAAGGATGCGGAATGGGGCAGATACCTGCAGAAAAATCAAAAGCCCCTTGGCCCCGGCCCCTACTATGCCTTGCGGCTCACGCCGAAGATTCATCACTGCATGGGCGGCATCAACATGAACGTCCAGGCGCAGGCAACGGACATCATGACCGACAAACCCATTCCCGGCTTGTATGCAGCCGGCGAAGTCACGGGCGGCGTGCACGGCGCCGTCCGGCTGGGGAGCTGCGCCACGCTGGAT
>SBEK01000440.1 GCA_009668925.1 Deltaproteobacteria bacterium | reverse complement strand
ATCACAACCGGGCAGTTGCCTGCAAGGGCCGCGGAGCCTGTTACAGTGCTCAATGTTTCATACGATCCGACGCGCGAACTTTATCAGGATTTCAATCAAGCTTTTATCAGAGACTGGCAGAAGAAAACAGGACAGCCGTTGACCGTCAAACAGTCGCACGCCGGCTCCGGGAAGCAGGCAAGATCGGTTATTGACGGCCTGGAGGCGGACGTCGTTACGCTGGCCCTGGCTTACGATATCGATGAAATTCAGGGGCGAGGTCTGATCAAAGCGGGGTGGCAGAAAAGACTGCCTCATAACAGCTCGCCTTATACCTCTACGATCGTTTTTCTGGTCCGCAAAGGCAATCCGAAAAATATCCGGGACTGGAATGACCTGGCAAAGCCCGGAGTCGCCGTGATTACGCCCAATCCCAAGACTTCCGGCGGAGCCCGCTGGAATTATCTGGCGGCCTGGGGATACGCGCTTAGGCAAAAAGGCGGAACGGATGCCGCCGCGGAAGCGTTTGTCCGAAAGCTTTATCAAAACGTGCCGGTTCTGGATTCGGGCGCCCGGGGCTCGACGACGACGTTCGTCCAGCGCGGCATCGGCGATGTTTTTATTGCCTGGGAGAACGAAGCGTTCCTGGCCATCAATGAGCTGGGACCGGATAAATTTGAAATTGTCACGCCGTCGGTGAGCATTCTGGCCGAGCCGCCCGTCGCCGTGGTGGACAAAGTCGTTGATAAGCGCGGTACGCGTACCGTCGCCGAAGCTTATCTGAAACACTTATACAGCGATGAAGGACAGAGAATCGCAGCGAAACACTATTACCGGCCGATCGACAAGAAGATCGCTGCCGCCGCTTCCCGGCTGCCCCATTTGAAGCTTTTCACGATCGATGAAGTGTTCGGCAGCTGGCAAAATGCCCAGAAAACGCACTTTTCCGACGGCGGCGTCTTCGACCGGATTTATTCAAGGAAGTAAAGTGTCATGTTCGCTGCGGTGAAGCAGATGAATTTATTTTCGAGAAAACGCCGGGTGCTTCCGGGTTTCGGGCCGGCAATGGGCTACACGGTTTTTTATC
>SBEK01000232.1 GCA_009668925.1 Deltaproteobacteria bacterium | reverse complement strand
GCGCCCAGCGTAATCAGCATGGCCGCCTTGCGCCAGCCCTGCTTCCAGGCCATGTCCAGGAAGGCGCTGTTATAGACCGTAAAAGGCGGCGGGATGGAGACGTGAAGCTGGTTGGCGATTTCCGTGGCTTTCGGCGTGCTGGTGTAGCCCATCAAAACAAATTCGGCGCCTTTTTCTTCGTTGATCTTTTTGAGCGCCGCGATGCAGGTGAAGACGGGGTTGAAAATCGCGATCGCTCCTTTGGACTGCATCCGCCGCGCATTGTTCACCGCCTGCGTCGGATCGACGCGGTCGTCCAGTTTTTCCAGTTTCAGAAGATAGCTTTTTGAGCCGACCTTGATGCCCCCCGCCGCGTTGATGTCCTGCACGGCCATTTCAATCCCGTTGGCGCAATCCTGGCCATACTCGGCAGCCGGTCCGCTGAGCGGACCCGTATAGCCGACTACAATCTCCTCCGCAACCCCGCTGCTGATCCACAAGAACACCGTCATGACAACCGCTAAAAACATCAACTTCTTTAAATGTTTCATTTCGTCCTCCCTCTCCAGAATGGAATATCATGTTTACATCTTTGAAGCGTGCTTCTATGGCTTAAATAGGAGTACGCGAGCCTGGAGGGAATGACAATAATACGGGAGTCATACATTAATCATATCCCAATGTATCATTGATCCGGACCCAAAACGTGCACACTTGGCCCGGGGCCGCTCCGGCACACATCCTAATCCGTTGATATCATGGCATATATCTACATCCCGAAAAGACCGCTCCCTCTGTCGACACGGTCACAAAATTGTGTTAGGCTTTTTTGCAAAGGCGCAGCAACGCTCATGTCGAACCAAGGTCCTAAAACCATAGATAAGGTATGACCGTGAAGAAATGAAGATCCGCGATATCGATCAATCAACCGTGCCCGCCGGTTTGGGATCGGAGCCCTCTGTGCAGGATACGCAAATCCGGCAGATTCTGATTGACGAGGGGCAGCTCTATCAAACCATTTGGAACCATTCTCTGGCCGGCATGTACCTCATTCAGGATGGAGCCTACCAGTTGGTCAGTCCCATAGCCGCATCATTCATGGGCTACAGCATCCCCGAACTGATCGGCATGAAATCAACCAGCATCATTCATCCGGAGGACCGCGAGAAGGCCAAGAATAATGCCAGGGAAATGCTTTCCGGCAAACTCGACCGCCCTTATTCCTACAGAGTCATCTCCAAACAGGGAGATGTCCGCTGGATTATCGAAACCGTCACCTCGACAACCTACCGGGGGAAACCCGCCATCCTCGGCAACGCCATGGATATTACGGTGCGAAAAATGACCGAGGAGAAACTCAAGGAGTCGGAAAATTTCTACCGGACGTTGTTTGAAACAACCGGTACGGCCACGATGATCCTGGAAAACGATATGACGGTTTCGCTGGTCAATTCAGAGTTCGAGAAAATGACCGGCTACAAGAAATCGGATTGGGAAGGCCGGAAAAAATGGACGGATATGGTGGCGCCCCAGGACATACCGAAGATGCAGAAGTACCACCGCATGAGAAGAGTTAATCCCGGCGCCGTTCCCAAAAATTACGAGTTTAAACTGGTCGACAGCCAAAATCGTCTGCGCGACATTCTGATCACGGTGGATCTGATTCCCGGAACCGATCGGAGCATCTGCTCCGACATCGACCTCACGGAGCTTAAGGACGCGGAACGACGACTCAAGGAATCGGAGCGCTTTTACCGGACGCTGTTTGAAACGACCGGCAATGCCACCATCATTATTGAAAACGACATGACCATATCGCTCGTCAATTCCGAATTTGAAAAGCTGACGGGGTTTAAGAAAAAGGACTGGGAAGGCAAAAAGAAGTGGACCGAGTTCATTTTCGGCAAAGAAGATCTGAAGCGGCTTACCCACTACCACCAACTGCGCAGAAAGACCCCTGAACGCGTTCCCAGAAATTACGAGTATCGCATGCGCGACAGCCGCGGAAGAATCAGAAATATCTATTGCACGGTAGACATGATTCCCGGAACGAGCAAGAGCTTTTCTTCGTTTGCGGATATTACCGAAATCCGCAACGCCGAACAGGAACTGAGCCGGAAATCCAAAAAGCTGGAAGACCTGAACACCACGCTGACGGTGCTTTTGAACAAGCGATCCGAAGATCTTGAGGACACCCAGAACCGGATCCTGTCCAACGTGAAAGAGCTTGTTCTCCCGTTCATCAAGATGATGAAGCAAACCAACCTCAATCAAAAGAGCCTGAGTCTTCTGGAACTCATCGAAGCAAACCTCAAGGAGATTGTTTCACCGTTCACCAACAGACTTTCCACGCAATATCTGAATCTGACGCCCAAGGAAATTCAAATCGCCAATTTTATCAGGGAGGGGAAGACCAGCAAGGAAATCGCCGAGATCATGAATTTGTCCAAGAGCGCCATCGACGTTCACCGCTACCGGTTGAGAAGAAAGGTCGGCCTCAACCGCATCAAAACAAATCTGCGAAACCATCTGGCCGGTTTAAAATAATTTTGAAAGCGCCGGCAATCCCCTCCTCACCGCGGCATCAGCGCAAACACACCCCAACCCAGGTATTCACGCGTGTAAGCGGCGTAGCGCCCGGGTTCCGAGGTCAGTTGAGCCCGAACCTCTTGGGCTAACTCATCGCCGGAATTCACTTCCAGCCACAGGCGCATGGTGAGCCATTTGGCCGCCTCGTATCTGTCCCAGCCGTCCTGGTCCGCCAGAACCATTTCCACGACGTCGCAGCCCAGGCGGCCGAAAGACGCGAGAAGTTCCGGAAGCGGCAGAAAGTCGGCGATGGAGTGGGCCTGACACCCCCTGGCCACATCTTCCGTCGGCGGCATCTGTCGCCAGTAAGGCTCACCGATGAGGATGATCCCTCCGGGCCGCAGGCTTTGCGCCAGAAGCGCGATTGTGCCCGCGACGCCCCCGGCGATCCAGGTGGCGCCGACGCATGCTGCCACGTGTACCTTCTCGTCGGAGACGAAGCCCGCGGCATCGCCATGGATGAACCTGACGTGATCGGCGACGCCGAGTTCTTCGGCACGGCGTTTGGCCTGCTCGGTGAACAACCGGCTCAGGTCGATGCCGGTGCCGATGACGCCGTGATCGCGCGCCCACGTGCACAGCATTTCCCCCGAACCGCTGCCGAGGTCGAGCACCCGGGCGCCCGGTTCCAGACGCAGCGCCGCGCCGAGCGTGGCGAGCTTTTCAGGTGTGATCGGATTGTGGATGCGGTGAGCGCTCTCCGTGATGTTGAAGATCCGTGGAATATCCAATGTAGAAAACCTCCTTTCGGGTGTGAATAAATTCAGTCAGGGCCTGACAAGCCTTTAGAAAAACTTAATGTCAAATAATTCCATTTCCCGATGAGCCTGCATTCCTCCGCCCGGAGACAATACGCTGGCGCGCCTAACGAACAGCCGCATCCACCACCCACATCAATTCGCATGCGCCGGCGCCGGAGTCCTCACGCGTTAAGGATGAATTCCATTTCCATCCGTCCTGCCCCCTGATATTGATGAGGTAGCCCTTGAGCATCACGATTTCGCCTTTGCGCACCGCCAGCAGGCGGGCTTTGACGTCATCGTCCGCCGGAACCAGGTGCGTATTGGCCGAATGGCGGACCATGAGAGCGGGAGAGATGGGCGGATCACCCCGCCAGCTGTAATGATAATAACGGTTGTCCTGGCTGATGGCGAGTTGTTTGATGATCGCATTATCGGACATCGGTCCCCAGCCCAGGGCAAAATCCACACAAGAGAGGTCCGCCTCGCGCCCGAAGCGATAGCGTTCTACGGACAACACCTTGGCGCGGATCTCATAGCGCGCGACCGGTTCTATTTCATAGCCGCCGCGCTGTATCACCTTACCCACGGCGTTTTCCTGCAGGGGCTGCTCCGCCACGGGCCCGATATGGTCAATCCGTTTCTGCTCCAGCCTGCCGTACATAAAATAGCCGAGGCCGAAGAGCAGCAGCACAGCTATAATGATCAGGGACGCCGGCCGCTTTGATTTCTTAATGGTTGATTCGGGAGTTTTTAACCGCCGACATGACGGATCGAAATCTTCCGGCGTCAGTTTGGCAAAAATGACACCGCAGCGCACGCACTCGAGCTTTTCTTCTCGCTGGTCCGCGCCGCATTTGGGACAGATCATCATTCACTCTCCGGCCTTGCCCTGTCGGATGATACCGGCGGGGACGTCCAATATGTTCCCTTCCATGGCAGGGGGCTTTCCCGTAACTTTTTTAGAGCCCGTTTGGGAATACGTCAACCGCACCGGAGCAGCAAACCGGCAGGCCGGCCCGGCCGGCCAGCGGCGGACTGCATTTAAATTTTACTTAACCGGGATCATGCCACTTTCGAGATGCGGTTTCTCTCTTGACGGAAACGTTGCAGGATACTCTGTTTTCCCCGATCAGTCTTTGTTCTCGGTCTTTCCTTCTATATCTTTCAGAACATCGGCGATCTGCTCGCTTACTTCAATGTGGAGGTCCTTGGCCGCTTCGGTAATACCGCCGTGAGGAGCGACCGGAATGCCGATTTCGCGCGACTTTTGTTTGCTTTTTGTGATTTGCCAGGAGCCCTCATCAGCACTGATGCTCCAGTTCTGGATATCAGGCTCCAGGTACCGCACACCCGATATCCGGGCAATTTCCTTAAACAGGCTTTCAATAATGGCCGGATTAACGTCCTCCGCGTCCGTCTTGACGAGTTCGCCGGACAGATAAACCGTACTCCCGATGCAAGAGTAATCGAGTCTGGTCAGGTCGAGGCCATATCTGTTTAATAACATTCTTAATTGCCGATTTACTTCATATCTGGAAACATCCATGATCCTATTCCTAAGTAGACAATGACAAAAGAGATTATTTTTAACGTAATAAAAGTATAAGCGGATTTACCCTACATTAAAATCCGTAATTATTCCAGAATTGTTTCTTTATTTATTTGTTATG